>CAZTAB010000098.1:0-5661 GCA_964611475.1 uncultured Verrucomicrobiota bacterium
GTTCGAATAGCAGCTTTCCGTGTAGCGGCATTCGCTGGAATTCCGGGTACAGGCTCTTCCTCCCAGGGGCTTTCCCGGCAGCCCTATCCGCGTCGCGCGGGAGTCCGGCGGACTATGTCGGCGAAATTGCTGGCTGGTGGCTTTTTACCGGCCGCATTCCCGGGGCCGGAAACTCCATGCCGTTATGTAGTTGATGAGACATCCCGTCTTGATACTTTTGCTTGTGATACATGCAGGAAAACAGGCCTTATTCTATCCAAATATAAATGCATCCAGCCATTTCCCTCCCAGGATCGAAACTGTCGCTGAGATTGTTCCTGTCCGCACTCTTCTGTACTGCGGTGCCTGCTGCTCCCTACCAGGAAGCCCCCCAACTCGCAGCGCGCGTTGCCGCGGGGGAACTGCCCCCGGTGGAGGAACGGCTGCCGGAGGAGCCGCTGGTCGTGAAGGTCGGGTCGTACGGCGTAGAGAGCGTCGGGAGGTATGGCGGCATCCTTCGGCGCGACGCCTTGGAGACCACCGGTATCGAGGGCGCTTCCGACATCACCGTCGCGTTCTATAACGACCTGCTGGAGGGTGGGGCCTTCCTTCCGCTTGGCTGGAAGGGGTACAAGAAGTCCCCCGATGCCACCTCCTGGACGTTCCTTCTGCGTCGCGGCATGAAGTGGTCGGACGGACACCCGTATACTGTCGACGATTTTCTCTTCTGGTACGAAGACCTGGTCCTCAACAGAGAACTAACCCCCATTCCGCCCGCCTGGCTTCTGCCCGGTGGAGAGTTGCCCTCCGTCGAGAAGATCGATGACTACACGATTCGTTTCACGTTCCAGTCCCCGTACCTGAACCTGCCCCTCGTGGTCGGCGGGGCTTCGGAACGGAATTACATGGCCTGTCCAAAGCACTACTTGAAAAACTATCACCCCAACTACATCGACGCGGAGGCATTGAGAAAACGAGCCCGAAGCGAGGGCTTTTCCACCTGGACCCAGTACTTTGAAGCCAAACGCGACATGTTCTACCAGAGCAATGTGGATCTTCCCACGCTGGGTCCCTGGATGCTCAAGGTTGGCATTCCCAAGAATCCGGCGGTCTACGTTCGCAACCCCTACTACTGGGCCGTTGACGAGGAAGGCAATCAGCTTCCCTACATCGACGAGATGCGCTGGACGCTCGTGGGGAACCACGACCGGATGAAGATGCGGATGATGGGAGGCTTCGTCACGTTCCAGCGAATCAAGGAGCTGAAATCGGTCGAACTGTTTGCGCAGGCGCGAAAGAAGGGCATCGTTGAGCTTGGCATGATCGAGCCGCTGGCAAACTACAACAGCCACACGGCGGTTTTGAACCTCGTCACGCCGGATCCCTTCAAGCGGAAACTTTTCAACGATAAGCGCTTCCGCCACGCCCTTTCGCTGCAGATGCCCCGGCGGTTGATCGCGGATATTCTCTATTCCGGCCAGGTGCAGCCGAAGCAGATCGGTGTCTCGGACCCGGGCCACCGGTGGTACGTGGAGGAACTTGCGATGGCCTATGTCGACACCGACGGCCCGGAGGCAAACCGGATACTTGATGAAATCGGGCTCACCGAGAGGGACAAGTCGGGAATCCGCCTGCGGCCTGACGGGGAGCCACTGCAGATCAATGTGACCACCGTGAGTTCATTTCGCTACGAGCAGGCAACCGAGATCGTATGCGATCACCTGCCCCTGGTCGGGATCAAGGCCAACTTTCGCGTGATCAGCTACGAACGTCTGGACGACGCACTTCGGGATGCGAAGTGGGAGATGTTCGTGGTGGAAGACGTGATGGGCCTGTCATTCCTCTGGCCCGCCGGCATGGAAGGTGTGCGTGCATCCGCCTGGAACGCCTATCCCTGGTACCGGTGGCTGGACAGTGGTGGAAGCGAAGGCGAGGAGCCGCCCAGGCATATGAAGACGTCCTGGGCGTGGTGGCAAAAGGCGCGTATGGCGCCGAATCAGCGGGTCCTGCAGGATGCCATCGTCTGGCTCCAGGAAAACGCCGCGGATGAATTGCTGGCCATCGGCCTCACGAGCTTCACCCCCCAGATCCGAGTCAAGGTTCCCAACGTGAAGAATGTCCCCTTCAGTGATCCCTGGTTTCTCTACAGCGCGGCGTACTTTGATGAGTAGACGGTCGTCCCGCCGTTCCCGGCACGTCGAGCAGGACGTTTCGTGCGTTCCCGGTGGACATGTCATTCCGGACCCGTTTCCATGGACCCGGCCATGATTGACCCACCTGTCTTCGAGCGATATAGTCATTGTCATGAAAATACCCCGCCAGGGCTGTCTCGACGGGCGAGTGGCCGGCCGGCCCAAAAAACGATCTTATCCTAACGCATTCATCTCGCTTTGCCTGATGCTGTTGTGGAGTGTCCCCGCGACACGGGCTTTGGACAACATCGGAGGCGCCGACTATGGTGCAATCGGACCGGTCATGGATTATGACCCGGCTACGGGAACCAAAAGCCCGTTTTTCCCGATCGGCTGGTATTTCTTTTGGCCCACGGACGGCCCGTATTTGGATGAAGTGGCTGCCAGCGGGGCCAATACCGTGTTGTTTTCCGACTGTAAGGATAATCCCTCCTGGCTTTGGTCCAACGCGATAATGGGCATGAACAAGGCCAGCCAGTTGGGGTTGAAGGTGATTATCGGCCTCGACGATGCTCTCTGGACTGGCGTTGACTGCGGCAACCCCTCCAGCTATTCGGCTTTGCTGCGGTGGATCAACCAGTTCAAGGATCACCCCGCACTTCTTGGGTGGCAGCTGGGAGACGAAAACGGCGTTTCCCAGGCGTCGACTCTCAATGAAACCAGCTGTGCAATTCGAACGGTTGATCCTAATAATCCGATATGGCAGGTATTTTATACTGGCGCCGACAACGGCGAAACCATTCGCCTGATGGCGCAGTCTGACGTGGCCAGCTTTGACCGGTACGGCTACTACGACACTTTGTTCGAGAATCCCACGCCACCTTTCGGTGAAGTCGATACGCTTCTTAATCTCCAGAACGAAAAAGCCGGAATCGCTTCAGCCGAGGGCTGGGCAGGCAATATCAATGTAGCACAAGGGCTCGGCCCCGACGGGAATGCGCTGGAGCATTTTCGTCTGCCCTCGCGCGGGGAATACCGCCATCTCGTGTTTTCGGCCATTGCCTCGGCCGGTGCGCGAGGAACCATGAGCTGGATCTATTTCTACAGCGAAGGCTGGTACAGCAACCCGTCTGATTTCAGGAACTGGCGTGACACCGTTGTTCAGCCGGTGCAGATCGAAGAACAGATGATTTCTCATGCCATGGAGACCGGGTGGAACATCGGAACGGTTTCCGGCAACCTGGACGGACAAACCGTCAATGGGAATTACGGCAAGGTCTCGCACCTCCTGATCCATGACGACCAGAAGGACCTTTATTACCTGATTGTGAGTAACAACACGTATGACGACCATGCGATCACGTTGACGATATCCGGCCTTCCAACAACATTGGCAAACTTGGATGTGCAGTTGCCGGAGGACGGCAGGACGATAGCCATGACTGACCTTGGAAACAAAAGATACAGCCTGGACGATACCCTGGCCCACCACGACGTAAACATCTACACGCTTGAAGCCGGGCCTCCGATTTTGCCGGTCTTTCCGGTGGCCACCAATCTCGCTGGCGTGATCGAGTTTCAAGTCGAGACAGTGGAGGGGGAGATTTACGAGCTGGAACGTTCGGCCGATCTCTCTTTGAACCTTGACGGGTGGGATTCGACAGGCGCCTTGATCCGGGGCGACGGGGGGATCATGCGGATGTTCGACAGGATTGATTCGGGCAGTCCGGGATTTAACCGAGTTCGTTTCCGTTCGCCATGACAAGGGATGACCATTTCCACAAAACACGGATGAGTCCCGGCTTGTCTCCCGCCTTTCCTGCGCTTGAACCATGATCCCATGGTTCGCTTGCGTGGAAGGTGAGTCAGATCGAGGCGAGGTTTTGGGCTTTGTCCCGGTCACGTTCCGGGCCAAAAATTTCCCGGACGGACGTCCCGCCATTTCAATGCCACTTCATCGCCTCATGGCCCAAAGCGGAGGGCGTTGGCCTGAAGCCGGCTGACGGCCTCGTTCGACCCGGAGGCGTGGATCCGGGGCGGCGGACACCCAGGGGACGCAGCGGGAAAAAGGATTTGACCGCCGGGAATGATTACGGCGCCAGATCGAACTGGTAGACCAGTGCCGCGGTGTCGGAAGTCACCTTGACCTGGATGCGCGCCTCGTCGCCGCTCATGGTCCAGGGGATGGACTGTTCCTCCATGAGCTCGGTGACCCCTGTCAGCGTGCGGCCGGCCGGGACGCTAAAGACCATGGGGTACTCCGCTGGCTCCCGGAAATAAGATGTGATGACTCCCAGGAATTTGTCATCGCCCTGCGACGGCATGAACTCGTGCGTGGCCATGAAGCGGTGGTCCAGCGGCCGCACCTCGTCCATGGGTACGCGCGGTGGCCACTCCTCGACGCGGAGTGCGGGGACATCCCCAGCCGCCCATTCGACCAGCCGTGCCACGAGTTCGTGCGCCCGGTTTCGTACCCACGTGTTGTAAGACGGATGGAGCATGGTCCGCATGGGAAACCCCGCGAACCATAGAACACGCCCGCCATGTCGCTCGAGCGAAACGATGGCCGGTGGATTGCCCTCGGCATCAAAGGTGGCCAGAACCCGGGCGTCATCGGGCACCGCCGCCGCACGGCAGATTGACAGGCCAAACAAGGGTTCGCTCGTTCCCTCATACAAATGGCGCACCGTTTCGGGATCAAACGGTTTCAGGATGTCGACGCTGGGGCATTTGGGATCCGGGGTGAAAACCTGGGTGTCTCCGATGGCTTCGCCGACCTCGATGCCGAACAATTCAGTGAGCAGGCTGGGCGTGGCCGCCCCCAAGGCGTCGGCATCGGCGAGGTCACCGAAGATCACTGCGTTGCCCCCCTCCTGAAGATAGCCACGCAAACCCTCGCGTTCCTCGCTGGAGACACAGCCGATCTGTGGCAGTGCCAGGACCCTGAACTTCGCCATCCGGCCCGGGTCGGCCAGCGCGGCATCGGGGAGGAATCCGTAGGGGACGCCCGCCTGGCGTAACGAGGCCGCGACGGGAAACATCCGGGTTGTATCGTAGTTTAAGGGGTACGTCATGGGAACCGGGAGCTGCATCACCTCGGTCCGCAAACCGTGCACGACCGCGATATGCCGCAACGGTTCCACGGTCTCGAACACCGGGTCCAGTTTCTTCCAGGTGGCCTCGTAGGGCACATGCATGGGGATGCACTTCTGCAGTAAATAGGTGTAGGGCGAGGCGATGTTCACCCCGCAGGCGGGGGGCACCACCGCGGCCCAGACGCCGTCCGACTCGTTCATGGGACGGGTGAAGGTGGGATGGGCGAATCCCTGCTGGACGATCACTGCCTCCTTGTCCTCGGGGAGGATCCCCACCAGGAACCTGCTCCATTCGCTGAGGTACACCTCGGCGGGATCGAAGATGCGCTGGTGGAACGTGTAATAGGGATTGGTGGAGATCCGGTCGAGGGTTTTCGCCATGCCGGCGAGGTCAATCGCCGTGAACCATGGGTTCCTCCACATGTCCGATGCGGGCGACGCCTGGAAGCATACTT
>CAZTAB010000099.1:0-3103 GCA_964611475.1 uncultured Verrucomicrobiota bacterium
CGACAAAATGGCACACGTGTCGGGGTGAAGGTCACGGCACCGGAATCAAGTTAGTCTGATTTTTCCCCGGGCTCCGGCTTGGGCGGGGGTTCGAGCAATCGGATCCGGCGTTCGTCGAGGGGGAGAAAAATGGAGATGGTGGTACCGACGCCGGGTTCGCTGCGAACCTCCACTTCGCCGCCGTGATCGCGGACGATGCGTTGCACGATCATGAGTCCGAGTCCCGTCCCGTCCGGTTTCGTGGTGTGGTAGGGTTCGAAGAGGTGCCCGATGTCGTCGGGTGAAATCCCGCGGCCGCTGTCGGTGAACGCAATGCCGACGAATCGCTCATTGTTGGAAAAGCGGATGTTGAGGAGCCCACCGTCAGCCATGGCTTGGATTGCGTTTCGGATAATGTTGTAGAACGCCTGCTTGATCTGACCGGCATCGATGTATGCGTCGGGGAGGTTGTCAGGGTCGTCCACTTCCACGAGGACATCCCGGCTCCGGATTTCAGGCTCCAGGAAATTCAACGTCTGCGCCAGCACATCCACAAGTGAGGTGCGTTCGAAGGCCAGCTCTACCGGGCGGATGGCGCGCAGAAACTGGTTGATGATCTGGTCCAGTCGGCTGATTTCCTCGTGCGAGACGGAGACCAGTTCCCGTAGCCGGTCGCGCGTCTCGGGGGACAGCTCTTCGAGTTCCTGGTCCAGCAACTGAAGGTGGATGGTCAGGGAATTCAGCGGATTGCCGATTTCGTGCGCCACGCCGGCGGCGAGGAGAGTGACGGCGCTTAGACGCTCGGATTCCAGGGTGCTTTCCTGATCTTCCCGGTCCCGCGTCACGTCCCGCAAGATCAGCACGGCGCCCTCTTCATCGGGATCGGCGGCCGACAACGGGACGAGATAGAAGTTGAGAAACCGGCGGCGCGGGTGGGTGATTTCGATTTCTCGGTTCACCAGGCGAGACCACTCTGTTTCGTCCAACTCCATAATCCGTTCCCAGTCCACCTCCTGAAGATAGGACTCTATGAGCTGGCCCTCCACTTCTTCGGCGTGGAAGCCCAGGAGCGATCCCGCGGAGCGATTGGCATAGAGGATGGTTCCCTGCGCGCTCAGAACGATGATTCCTTCCTGAATCGCGTTGAAGATGGTTTCCATCAACCCCTTCTCACGCGCCAATCGAAGGAAATGAGTCTGCAGGCGTCCTGGATCGATTCGGTCGAGCCGATCGATCAGTTTGTCGAGAAACCCAGATTTCATTCAGGAGGCCATTTGTAGATCACCCGACCTTTTCGTAAACCCTGCGCACTGGTTTGTCGAGATTCTCATCCATGCGATGCTGGCAAGAGGTTGCTGGGTGCCTCGCCGTGTGATAATTTTGGGGGCATGATTGATGCCGCCCGCATAGTCCGGAGTCAGGTTCAAAGGAACAAAGTCCCGTTGAATCGGCCTGTGCTTGTGTTGAACCGGTTGTGGCAGGCGGTCAACGTTTGTACTGTCCGCCGTGCAGTCTCCCTGCTTTGCAGCGGCCACGCCCAGGTGGTCGATGAGCAGGAAGGCAATTTTGCGACATATGGATTCCTTGACTGGTGTGAAGTTCCCGTGACCAACGCCGATCCGGTCGTTCACTCCGTGTCATTGTCGATTCGCTGTCCTGCGATCATCGTGTTGACCGTGTTTGACCGGTTGCCGATGAAGGAAGTGCGGTTTTCCCGGGCGCATGTTTTTGCGCGCGATCACCACATGTGCCAGTACTGTCATCAGCGGCACGACCGAAAGAACCTGACGATAGACCACGTGGTTCCGCGGCACCACGGCGGGAAGACGGTGTGGACGAACGTCGTCTGCTGTTGCGTGGATTGCAACCGGGTCAAGGGGAACCGGACGCCCGAAGAGGCCTCCATGCGGTTGAATGCGGAACCGCGAAAGCCTCGGTGGCAGCCCTTTTTGGAAATGCAGTTCGCGAAGTTCTACGACGCCCGCTGGAATCACTTCCTCGATATTTCGTCGTGGAAGGTCGAGATGGGCGTCTAGCGCCAGGGTTCCCTGGCTTTCTGATCGCCGGACGATGGTATTCCGGATGCCTGAGTTTCCCGACATCCCGGTTTCCCTCCGTGCGCCGGAGTCCCGCGTGCTGCATTAGCCGGCGGGAAGGTGTACGCCGTTCGCGCTCGAAATAGCTCAGGGACGACTGGCCGAAGACCGTCAAATGCAGGGGCACAGGCTTTCCTGTGGCACCAACTCCCCGGACCGGGCTCTAGGACTGGTCCGCAAGGACTGCCATGGCCGCATTGCGTCCATTGATCCCAATGACGCTTCCGCCGGGATGGGTGCCCGCCCCGCAGAGGTAGAATCCATCCATTGGAGTCCGGCAGGTGAGTCGTCGGTCCCACATGAACGGCGGAAGACATTCCCCGTGAAAGATGTGGCCGCCGTGCAGGCCGACCTTGCGTTCGATATCCGGAGGGCCGTACACCCGCATGTCGACAACCGACGACGGCACGTTGCTGCAGAAGCACTCCAGCGTCGAGAGGATCAGCTGGCCGGTTTCATCTCGGCGGTTGTCCCAGGTGCCGCTCTTGAAGGCGTAAGGAACGTATTGCGCGAACACGCTGACAACATGGCGTCCCGGCTGTGTGATGGACGGGTCGCTGGCTGTCTGGAAATAGAGCTCGGTCCATAGCAGGTCGGGCAGTGAACCCTCCTTTGCCTGGCAGAAAGCGGACAGCCATGCTTCCGGGGCGAGTGGCGTGTTCACCTGCCCGAAGTGGTGTGCTTCCAGTACGCCTGGGCGGGCCCGGAAGTTGGGAAGCTCCGACATCAGCACGTTGGCTTTGACGGCGCATCCTTCCGTCGGGATGGACTTCACGCGCGCCCCCCATCGGGAGTCTGCGCTGTCCCCCAGCAGCCATGCGGGCGTCTGCGGGTCGGCGTTGGAAATCACAATGGGCGCGTGAATCACGGCGCCGTCTGCAAGTTCCACCCCTTCGCCCGGAAAAATCCGCTCGACGGGAGCGTCGCAGGCCACGACGGCGCCAGCTTCCCGCGCAGCATCGCAAAGGAGAAAGGAAACGACTCCGATGCCGCCGGATACGTAGCCCCACGCACCGGGCTGGCCGAAC
>CAZTAB010000100.1:0-4996 GCA_964611475.1 uncultured Verrucomicrobiota bacterium
ACGAACGCCCCCCAGAGCAAAACCTTTTTCTTTGTCCGAGATTCCGGCCCCAGGGTCGACGATCTTTTCCGGGAAGCCCGCCTCACCCGGGAAAGCGGCCTTCTTCACATTCCGCCCGGCGATCAGCGCCGGACGGGCCGGTCAGCGAGGAACAATTCCAGTCCCTGCAAAATACACTCTCGTGATGGATAAGCACCGGATGAAGGATCACATCTGGCATCCCTACACTCGCTTTTCCGCCATGGCGAACGGCCCACTGCCCACCATGGTTCGCGGCGAGGGAGTCTACCTGTTCGACGACGGCGGCAACCGGTATTTCGACGCCATTTCATCGTGGTGGGCCTGCTCACTCGGACACAGCCATCCATTCATCGTCGAGGCCATTCGATCCCAGGCCCCGGTTCTACAGCACAGCATCCTGGGTAACCTTTCGCACCCCCCTGCCTTGGAACTCGCAGCCACACTCGATCGCCTGGCCGGCGGAAACCGTCATGTGCATTTCGCCTCCGACGGTGCGGCCGCCGTCGAAATAGCCATCAAGGCCTGCATTCAGTACTGGCACCATGCGGGACACCCCGAGCGCCACACCTTCATCTCGCTCTCCAACCCCTATCACGGAGACACCTTGGGAGCGGTGTCTGTAGGCTACATGGAACATTTCCATCGCGCCTTCCAGCCCCTCCTGTTCCCCACGATATCGGCAGAGACGCCCAGCTGCAGCACATGCCGGTACGGAGCCGACCCGTGCGATGCACAGTGCGCGAACGACATCGAGGGTGCCATTCGCCGACACGAACACGAACTGGCCGGGGTGATCGTCGAACCCCTATGCCAGGGCGCGGCCGGCATGCGAATGTACGGCCCCGCATCCCTGACCAGGATTCAAGAGACTTGCGCGGAAACAGGCGTCCCCCTGATCCTCGATGAAGTCGCGACAGGTTTCTGTAAAACCGGATCGATGTTTGCCTTCGAACAAGCCGGAATCGCTCCCGACATCCTCTGCGTGGGCAAAGCGCTCTCCGCCGGCTCACTCCCCATCAGCGCGACAATCGTCAAGGACAAACTCTACGACGCATTTTCCGATCAACCGAAGGACAACACGTTCTACCACGGGCACACATTCGCGGGAAACCCCATCGCGGCCGCCGCATCGTTGGCGGCAATCCAGGTCTACGAGAAGGACCGGCTTGCAGAACGAGCCCGGCAAATGGAAACCCTTATGCGCGACGAGCTCAAGGATGTTGAAATACTGGACAGCGTGAATGAAGCACGCTTTCTCGGCGCCATTGCAGCCATCGAACTGAATCCGGGGATAGACCTTCAGGCCATCGAGGCTGCCAGAATCAGCCTGATGACCCAGGAAGTTCTCATCCGCCCTCTCGGCCGTGTCATTTACCTCATTCCGCCCCTGGTCTCCCCGTTCCAGCTGCTGTCGGAGACCTGCCGCAAACTTTCACAAGTTCTCCAGGTTCTTGGTTGACTCCCCGGAAAACAGCTCTAATCCTGGTCCCTTGGTCGTCTTATGTTAGCCCGAGACTCCACCTCCCACGGCATTTCTCCTTTGGAAACCACCCGACCACATCCTTCCCTCTCCCATAGTTCACCTTCTCAAATCTCCTGCGTACGATATAAGGCCTATTGCTGAGGCTCTCCCCTATTTTCCACCACATCTGATTCCATTCTTCTCGGTATATTTTCTTCTGGAGTCATAAAAGTCCCAAATTTTCTAATCATCAGCCTTACTTGCGGATAAGTTAGATGGAAAATACTTGTTTGCAGCAAATGGGCAAGAATGCCTATGATAAGAGCGCACTCCGAAAACGACATCCGTTATGTCGTGCACCGACTCATTGAGGAAGAGTCGTACCAATCCAAGCAATCAAGGGGGAGCTTGAAGAAAATGAATCCGACGACAAAGGAAGAGCTGGAAAGAATAGAAACCACAGAATGGATCCAATCCCTGCGGGATGTACTGGCGCTGTCCGGACAGGGTCGAGTGGAGCAATTGCTCAACGACCTCGACGAATATGCATACAAGGCAGGAGTGGACCTGCCCTACGTTGCCACGACTCCCTACATGAACACCATACCATTCGGAGAGCAGGCCCCCCTGCCCGGAGACCGGAATCTAGAGCGTCGCTTAAAAAGTATTGTTCGCTGGAATGCGATGGCGATGGTCTCGAGGGCGAATCGGGCGGACCCCTCCATCGGGGGTCACATCTCGACCTACGCCTCAGCTGCCACGCTATACGAAATCGGTTTTAACCACTTCTGGCGCGCCCCATCCGACAAACACCCGGGCGACCTTGTTTACTACCAGGGGCATGCCACACCAGGGATGTACTCGCGGGCTTTTCTTGAGGGAAGAATCACGGCGGAGCAGTTGGGCAATTTCCGCAGGGAACTGCAACCGGGCGGCGGATTGTCATCCTACCCACATCCGTGGCTCATGCCTGATTTCTGGCAGTTTCCCACCGTATCGATGGGGCTGGGCCCAATCATGTCCATCTACCATGCGCGCTTCATCCGGTACCTCGAAAACCGCGGCCTGAAAAAACCTTCGGACCAGAAGGTCTGGGCCATGCTCGGGGACGGGGAGTGTGACGAGCCCGAGTCGCTCGGCGCGATCACCTTGGCCGCTCGTGAGCGGCTGGACAACCTGGTCTGGGTTATCAACTGCAATCTGCAACGGCTGGACGGCCCCGTTCGGGGTAACGGACAAATTATCCAGGAGCTGGAAGGCGCGTTTCGGGGCGCAGGATGGAATGTGATCAAGGTGATTTGGGGATCCAACTGGGATCCACTGTTCGAAGCGGACGTCGGGGGATTGCTCGTACAACGCATGAGCGAGGTGGTCGACGGGGAATGGCAAAAATATCCAATCTCCAGTGGGAAATACATCCGCGACACCTTCTTCGGGAAGGACCCGCGCCTCCTGCAACTCGTGGCGAACATGACCGACAACCAGATTGAAGGCTTGCGGCGCGGGGGCCACGACCCAGAAAAGATTTATGCGGCCTATGACCGAGCGACCCGTACAGAGGGGCAGCCAACAGTCATTCTCGCAAAAACGGTAAAGGGATACGGGCTCGGGGAAGCCGGCGAGGGGAAGAATATCACTCACCAGCAGAAAAAGCTGAATGAGGACGAACTTCGCGAATTCCGAACGCGATTTTCGTTGCCGATCTCCGATGCCGCGGCAGGGGATGCGGCCTTCTACCGCCCGCCGGATAATTCGCCTGAAATGCGGTACCTGCGGGAGCGGCGAGAAGCGCTGGGCGGCCCCCTGCCCCAACGTCGAACCACATTCATCAGCCTCCCTCCCCCGGAGGAGCCGGTCTTCACCGAATTCCTCAAGGGAACGGAAGGACACGAGGTTTCAACGACCATGGCATTCGTTCGGATACTCACGAAACTTCTGAAAGACAAGGAGTTGGGGAAACTGATCGTACCCATCGTTCCAGACGAGGCCCGAACCTTCGGCATGGAAGCCCTGTTCCGGCAGGTGGGGATCTACTCGTCCGTAGGACAGCTCTACGAACCAGTCGACAAGGACCAGCTCCTCTACTACAAGGAGGCAAAAAACGGCCAGATCCTGGAGGAGGGGATTACCGAGGCTGGCTCCATGTCATCCTTCATTGCCGCAGGCTCCGCATATGCAAATCATGGCGTGTCGACCATTCCATTCTACATCTACTATTCGATGTTTGGTTTTCAGCGGATCGGGGACCTGATCTGGGCCGCTGCCGACATGCGGGCCCGGGGCTTTCTTCTCGGCGGCACGGCGGGCCGGACCACCCTGAACGGGGAAGGTCTCCAGCACGAGGACGGCCACAGCCATGTTCACGCGTACACGGTGCCAAACATCGTGGCCTACGACCCGGCCTACGCATACGAGCTCGCAACGATCATCAAGGACGGAATCCGCCGCATGTATGGCGAGGGCGAGGATGTCTTCTACTATATAACCCTGATGAACGAGAACTACGTGCACCCCCCGATGCCGGAGGGGGCCGAAGAAGGCATCCTGCGGGGTGCATACAAGTTGTCGGCGGGCGAGAAAAAGAAAAATTCGCCCCACGCAACCCTTTTCGGAAGCGGCACGATCCTCAATGAGGTCGTCAAGGCACAGGGCATCCTGCAGGAACAGTACGGGATTCCCTCGGACGTGTTTTCCGTTACCAGTTACAAGGAGCTGTACAAGGATGCCCAGGCCTGCGACCGATGGAACCTGCTCAACCCGGAGGGCAAGGAGCGCACCCCCTATGTTGCAACGCTGGTCGACACGAAGACGAACGTCCTGGTGGCGGCGTCCGATTACATGAAGGTCCTCCCCGACTCGATCGCCCGGTGGATCTCGGTGCCGGTACATTCCCTAGGAACAGACGGGTTCGGTCGAAGCGAAAGTCGGGAGGCATTGCGCGACTTCTTTGAGGTGGATGCGCGCTACATCACACTGACAACCCTGCACCAGCTGGCCAGGCAGGGACGGATCGATACCGCCATCCCGGCCGGAGCGATCAAGGATCTCGGCATCGATCCAGGGAAACGAAACCCACACACCCACTAACGGACCGAGAGGATCTCATGATGGATGCTGAATTCAGACTGCCCCCGCTGGGCGAGAATATTGAGGAAGGCGACGTCATCACGCTGCTGGTTTCGGAGGGAGACAGCATTGTGAAGGAGCAGCCTGTCCTCGAGATGGAAACGGGGAAGGCAACGGTCGAGGTCCCCTCAACGGTCGCCGGAACCATCAAGAAGATTCATGTGGCGGAAGGCAGCAAGGCATCGGTCGGCCAAGAGATCCTTACGGTCGAAGAGGGTCCGGACACCGCCTCGGATAAAGATGGTGAAGTCGTCGCCGACGACCCACCCGCAGAGCCGCCTCCACCCGCAGAGCCGCCTCCACCCGCAGCGCCGCCTCCACCCGCAGAGCCGCCTCCCCCCGCAGCGCCGCCACCGCCAGAAGCGCACCCGCCACCCGCAGCGTCCG
>CAZTAB010000101.1:0-4276 GCA_964611475.1 uncultured Verrucomicrobiota bacterium
ATTTTCTCCTCGGTCCTGCCCCATTCCCAATTCACGAGCCCGCCGAGCATGAGACCGATCCCGTGCTTCTCGCCTAGGTCGAGGATCTTGCGGTACTGCTCCGTGGTGCCGTGGAAGGAGGGAAGACACAGGCTGAATCCAGCGTCGGCCATGTCGCTCCACACCTCGTCGTTCGACAAGTGGGCGCCCGGGCCGTACCAGGCAATGATGGGAAACGGCCGGTCGGACGGCGGCTCCCACTTCCAGCCCGGGATGGCGGGTCCCGCCACAGCCCACGAGGCAAGAAGCCACAGCAAAACAATTGTTCCCACCCAGCTTGATTTACGCGAGTTCGTATCCATTGTGTGCGGTCGGCCGGTGTTGCCGCCTCCCCTGTCATTTGATAATGATTCGGACATTGGACGTGCCATCCGTATCATGAAGACCTAGGATCAAGATTCAAGGTCGTTTTGAAACGAGCGAAAGGTCACTCATTAAAACCAATCAAGAATTACAACCCGAGACTCAAACTTTCTACGTCGCGACCGACGGCAATGACGCCTGGTCCGGAAAGCTCGAAAAGCCCGACACAGGCGGAAAAGACGGACCCTTCGCCAGCCTGCACCGTGCCCGGGACGCGGTGCGGGAACTGATCCGTTCCGAAAGCAACGCCAGGCGCATAACGGTGCTGGTACGGGGCGGAAAGTATTTCTTCACCGAACCCCTGCGCCTCGCATCCGAGGATAGCGGGACAAAAGAGCGCCCCGTCACCTGGTCGGCCTACCCCGGCGAGACGCCGGTGCTCAGCGGCGGGGTCCGCCTGACCGACTGGCAGCCGCACGAGGGAAAGATACGGAAGTGCAAGGTGCCGGGCGTGCAGGGCGGACGCTGGAAATTCCGGCAGCTCTTCTGCAATGGGGAGCGCATGGCCCGATCCCGCTATCCGAAGGTCGACCCCGACGATCCGCTCTACAGCGGATGGCTTTTCATCGAAGAGGCCGCGGAAGAGGACGGCACCGACGCGTTCATCTACAAGCCCGACACATTCGACAAGGCATGGTCCAAACCGGAACAAGGCGAGGTCGTGATCTGGCACAGGCACGAATGGGGAAACATGACAATCCCGATC
Source organism: uncultured Verrucomicrobiota bacterium (assembly GCA_964611475.1). Taxonomy (GTDB): domain Bacteria; phylum Verrucomicrobiota; class Kiritimatiellia; order SLOV01; family SLOV01; genus CAUZEO01. The sequence continues at coordinate 1,109 of CAZTAB010000101.1, forward strand.
GTGTCGATGGACGAATCCACCCGCACCATTAAAATGCAGCACTCCGGCCGGCACTGCCTGCTGCGCGCGCCGTGGGTGATCTACGCCGACCTGGTGCCGAACAACCGCTTCCGGGTCGAAAATATTCTCGAGGAGCTGGACGGCCCCGGCCAGTGGTGCCTCGATATCGAGGATGGGTTCGTCTACTTCTGGCCACCGACCGACAACATCGACGAGTTGGAAGTCGTGGCCCCCGCCACCACTCCCCTCATCGACATGGACGGCCGCTTCTGGCGTCCGGAGAAGGACGGCGGGTTTACGTCCTGGATCACGATTTCCGGGCTAACCCTCACCGAGACCCTCGACGGCGACAACCTGCTCCGCGACACCGCCGACTACTATGCCTGCTGGTCCCCGAACAATCCGGAGGGCACCTACTGCGGCGAAGCGATCCGCATGCGCCTCACCGCACACTGCACGCTCGAGAACAACCACCTGAGGGCCGTCGGCGGCAACGGGATCTACTTCGAAGGATACAACTGCCGCAACGTGATCCGTCGCAACGAGATCAGCGGCGCCGGCGCGCAGGCACTCGCGATCACCGGCGGACGGCTTTATCACCCGGAGCGGTACTGGCATCTATCCCACGGAAGCGGCGGACGCGGTTATCACCCCGTCTACAACGTGATTGAGGACAACCACATTCACCACTGTGGCGCGATTCACGACTTCTGCCCGGCGATGAATGTGGGCCGCTGCGACGGCACGTTTGTCCGCCACAACCTGTTTGAAGACCTGCCGCACCAGGCCATCGCGGTGGGCAACGCGAATTTCGGGCGGAATTACTTCGAGTACAACCACATCCGCCGGGTGGCGATGATCACCAACGACACCGGCGCCATCCACACCTGGATGGAGGACCAGGCCGATCCGGAGCGGGACGGAAACATCTACCGCTACAACTTCATCGAGGGATCCCAGGGGTTTCGGATCAACGCCGACGGAAGCCGCGAGGAATTCATGCATTCGTTCGGCATCTATATCGACAACAACTCCAGCAACTGCCTGGTGTACGGCAACATCATCGCCGGCACGTCGGTGGGGATCTGCGTACACTCCGGAAAAAACAACATCATCGAGAACAACATTCTCTACAATTGCACGAATGTATTGCTCAACTTCGTCTACGTGGTCGACATCGAGCCCGGGCTCTACCGCGGAAACGTCTTCCGGCGGAACATCGCCTGCCCGCGCAACGCCTCGGTCCCGGTGATCCAGGCTGTTCGCTACTCCCCCGACCTCCTTGCCGAGTCGGACGAAAATCTGCTGTTTCCGCTGGAGGGCACCGAGCCGCTTTTCCGTATCACGTACGAAAAGCCGCTGGAGCAGCTACAGATGGTGACGGAGGCATCGGACGAGGAATACAATCTGGCTGAATGGCAGGCGACCGACATGGACCGGAACTCGATTTGCGCCGATCCCCTCTTCGTCGACGCGGCAAACCACGACTTCCGGCTCCAACCCGACTCACCGGCCCTGCGTTTCGGGTTTGTGCCGATTGACATGACCCGGTTCGGAATTCGAACGGAGTAGGTTTTCGATCAGAAGGCGAACTGTCATGAGAGTTCACGACCGGCACGCGAATTCCAAACCCTGGAACCGTGGCTTCTGCGCGGCACGGACATCCCCGGCATGCCGGAAGGCGCCCAGAAGAACGGGGAGCCGGACAGGACAAGTTCGACGGCCCCAGGAAAGGAGGCCATGAGCCAGCCGGGCAGGACGCATAAATTGGAACAACACCCATAACCGGCCCGGTCTGCCGGATTCGACGCATTACTCCCTAGACATGCCCCGCCTTCCCCCAGATCCCTCCGATCTCCTCTTCCTCGAGGAGCCCCGCCTCACCCCTGAACTCCGCGACCGCCTGCTGGCCTTCAATTACGAATACCAGCTCAAGGGCCTTCGCTACTTTGCGTATTTGAAACTACTTTGGGAGAAGCAACATCCGGGCAGAACCTTCCCCGGGCTCTGCGCCGAGGTCGACTCCATCTCCGGGGCGATGCGCCCACTGCGCGAGCAGCGCGCATGGGGCTGGGGCGATACGCGGGCGCTGGGGATCTGGTGCTACTTCCTGTTGAAGGGCCGAATTCCGGATCAGGACGTGACGCTGGACGTGGCCGGGGAAGCGGTCACCGTCAATCTACAGTCGTTTTATACCGACTACTGCCTCCACATCTACCGCTGCCTGCGGGAGCGAATGGAATCTTCTGGCGGACACATTCCGTTCCTCGCCGACGTGGACACCAACCGGCCCAGCGACGATCTCCGAAACCTCCAGCCCGGTCCCGATGAGTACACGGCAACGGACGTCTTCTCCATCAACGCGTTCTACCAGTACGGCTTCTGGCAGCAGGACGACGACGCGCTGGCGATCGCCGATCGCGTCCGGGACGCATGTTTTCATGCGGCGCACGAAAATCGATTCGTGCACCACTTGACCCGTGAACGGATGTTCGCCCACTCGCACGGGAACATGATGGTGGGAACCGGCGCATTGGTGGACGCGCTCAAGACGATCAATTTTCTGGAGTCGAAAGGCGAATCACGGCACGCGGACCTGAAACGTCAACTGTCGGAAACCGGCCGCTGGGCCCTTGACCAGTTCTGCGGGTGTCACTGGGACCCACGTCGACGATGGTTTTCCGAGTACCTTCATCCCATCACGAAGGCCCCCCACGAGGACGAAAGCGGCCACGTGATCTGCGATCCGGGACACACCGCCGAAGGCGTCGGGTTCTTTGCGGAATATCTTCACTGGCTTCCGGAGCGGGACACAACGGGCTTCAGGTTTGGGAAAAACAACTCGCTCGACGTCCTGCGGGACATTCTGTTATTTGTGCACGAACACGGCTATTCGGACCGCGGTGTCATGGTAAAGAACCTCGACCTGAAATCGATGCTAGGCATCGCGGAGCCGATCCATGCCGACGCGCAATCCACCACGGCCCCGTGGTGGAACGTCCGTGAGTGCGCCGCCGCCGCCATGAAACTCCTTCAGCTCACCGGCGACCCGCGGATGTGGGAGATCTACCGCAAGGCGTTCAACACGGCGTATCAGAATTACCCGAACCGTAACATCGGCGGGCTCCTGGTTCAGAACCTGGACGCGAACACCCTGGAGCCGGTCCC
>CAZTAB010000102.1:0-3470 GCA_964611475.1 uncultured Verrucomicrobiota bacterium
TTTTTTTTTTTTTGGTCTTTTTTGCCCCCCGCCACTGTGTTGACCCGAACCTGGGCGTCTTTGGTGCCACAAATTATGTATACGGCGATCACATGCTGGCCCCCCGGCTAAATCACCCTTTTCCTCACACGACTCTCCTTCGGCTCGCGCTTCTCTTTATCCGGTCAGTTCAAAATCTATCGTAATCACTTTCGTGCGACCTCGAAAGCTGTCCGGCAGCGGTTTGAGCGTTGTCACTTTCCGAACCGCCCGTTCCGCCGACGCGTCGAGTACCGGGCTTCCGGAGGGCTTCATCAGTCGACTGGTCAGGATCCGGCCCTGCCGGTTCACAGTGATCGACATCGTGGCAACCGTCCCCGGGTTGACCGTGTTGCGAGCCGGTTTTTCGTCGCTCCAACTCCCGTACATGACTTGCCGCACATGCGCGTAGTACGACGTAGGCAGATCCTTCTTCCGTTTGGACTGCGGAGGTTTTTTCAGCGAGGCAAGCTCCTGAGAGATCTCCCGGGAGGAAGGGGGCTTCACCACCGACGGTCTCGTTACCCGCTTCGGATCACGAGTCACTTTCTTCGTGCTTTTCCTGATTTCACTGGAGCTTTTCAACTTGGGCGGTGGAGGCTCGGGCTCCATTTCGGGCTCCGGTTCGGGACGGACAACTGGTTCGGGCCTCAGGGGGAGGGGCGACCTCGACGGGATGGACGGCAACGGATCCGCAATCGAAACATAGGTGGTGATTTCCCGCGTCGTGGGAGATTGAAAAAGGTGACGAATCAAGCCAACAAAGAAAATCGCCAGAACCACCACGAGGTGGATCACGGTCATCACGATCAGGTTGCGCCTAAACTCTACGCTCACGGACAATCACTGGTTCTCTGCCTGTGTTACCAAGGCGATACGCTTGATTTGTGCGTCACGGATCAACCCCATGACGTCGATTACAACCTCGTACCTCAGCGCCTCGTCCGCCCGCAGGTAGATAGTAACATCCGGATCCGACACGCCAAGCATTTTTATTTCGTTTTCCAACTCGGTACGGGTCACCTGGAGATCATCGACGTAAAACTTGTTTTCCTCATCCACGGAAATCGTGCGGGTCATGTTTTCGTCCGGCGGTGGCGATTCACCGTCATGCACAGGCAGGTTGACGGGAATCGACTGCTCGATGAGCGGGAAAGTTATGATAAACGTGATCAGCAGGATAAAAGTCAAATCCATCAGTGGGGTCAGATTGATCTCGCTAATGCCCTTGATGGATTGGGACCGTGCGTTCCGGTTCATGACATCCGTCAGGAAACTTGTCCGTAGGTCCGACGCACCGAGGAATTAAATTCCTGAGAAAAATTATCAATGAAAACCGTCTGCTGCCGAATTTGCTCAAGCAGCCAGTTGTAGCCGATCGACGACGGAAGGGCGACCAGGAGTCCCACCACAGTTGTCAGGAGAGCGGCGGAAATCCCCGGTGCGACGGCGGAAAGGTTGGCCGCACCCTCCTGCGCCATCGCGCCGAAGCCATCCATGACCCCCCATACGGTGCCGAGAAGCCCCAAGAACGGGGCGGCGCTCACCGCCGTGGCAAGCATCAGCATATGCCGTTCCAAGTTAAGGACTTCCTTGTTCACCACCCTGTCCGCGAGGTCGGAAATAGTCTGAATCTGGCTCTCCGCCAGTGTGACCGACGAATCCGCAAGCCCCTGCAGGTTCAACTCCGCCGGATTTTCCTCCAGCAGATCCAATTCGTTGCCGATTGCCCCACAACCTGCTTCGTAGACCCGGGACAACGGGCTACTGGACGGGAACGTTCGCTTCAGATACAGGGCCGCCGGATGGGATTCCGCCTCGTACATGCGCGAAAATTGGTCAGAGGAACGCTTGGCCCGGCTAAGCTCGATCCCCTTGGTCAGCATAATGGACCAGGCGAGTATGGAACCGACGCAAAGGAGCAGGACAATGACTTTTCCCGGCACTGTGCTGGCGCCAAAGGCATACGTCACGTCCGCAATCGGGAAAAAAACCGTGGGTTCGAACGGAATCATCTGCGGCTTCCTGCGGACTTTAGCGCAGCCCGCCGTATACCGTCAAGAAAATGGGGGGAGATGTTGAGCGACGACACAGGAAATGATTTTGGCGCCTCCGCAGTCATCACGGCGGCCAGACGGTTGGAATTCGTTCAGGACAGCGTGAGGAGGGCGACAGCCTCGAGGATCACGCGCCCGCCATTTCGTTTTCCTGTGTTTTTGCTCAACGGAAACAACACGGTCACCAAATGGTTTGCTCACCGGATCCGATCCGGTCCCGTACGGAGTATGGGACCCCCGTCGGGCCCCAGCCCCATTGCCGGAGACCCAATCGGTCCCGACCGTCAGTCGCTCGACATTCAGACGGGGCATTACAGCACGCCCGCCTGACGGTAACTCGCAATAATATCCCGGATCTCCCCCGCAAGATCCTGCGATGGCTTGAATCCAAGCTCCCGCGCCGCCTTGGATCCGTCAAACGAGCGGCACTTGGTGTAGAAGTCGACCCTGCGCCGGTAGAGCGGAGGCTCGATCCCAAACGGCCGGCATAACGTCTCGCAGACCGAGCCGGCCCATTGCATCGGCGTAACGGGAAGCCGAATCCGGGGCTCGCGCACTTCCAGACACGAAGCCACTTTCGAAACCATCTCCCGGAGGGGAACGGATCGCTCGCCGGCGATGATGTAGATCCCCCCGTTCAAATCCTCCTTCCGCATGGCAAGGTGAAACGCATCCGTGAGGTCACGGACATCGATCCAGTGCACGTGTGCCTCGCCCCGGCCCACATAGAAAAACGTACCCCGGCGGATCATTCGAAACAGCTTCAAGGTCCGCGCGTCCCCGGGGCCGTAAATCATCGCCGGTCGGATGACCACTCCAGGAATCCTTCCTGCCCGGAATGCACCCAGCGCGACCTTCTCCCCCTCCATTTTTGTTCGCTGGTAGATGTCCCCCGGATTGTAGGGCGTCTCTTCCGTTCCCGGCGGATTCTCGATGTGCCCAAGAACTCCGACCGTTGAGCAGTGCACGAACCGGCGCACGCCAGCCCCGACTGACGCATCGAGAAGGTTCCGGGCGCCTTCCACGTTCACCTCCGCGAATCGGGAATCAGGGACCCCCTGCTGCCGGAACAGAGCCGCGATGTGATATACGCCGGTCACATCCCGCACGGCACCGGCGAGAGTGTCGGGTTTTGTCAGGTCCGCCGTTACGACGTCAGCGCCCGCCCGCGTCAGTTCATCACACCCGTCCGGCCGCCTCACCATGGCCCGCACCCGGATGTCCCGCCTGCGGAGGGTCTTCACGAGGTGGCCGCCGACAATTCCCGCGGCACCGGTAACCAGGTATGTCTCTTCACTCATCCTCGCGTTGCGCAAATTCCTTTGTGTTGGTATGAATCGGATCCTACTTTGAATCGAACCTACGGAAGATGAAAGTCCTACTTCTCGCACCGCA
>CAZTAB010000103.1:0-1737 GCA_964611475.1 uncultured Verrucomicrobiota bacterium
ACCGAGTCCGACTCGAAAACCACGTTCAGCAACTGGGGGCCCGAAATCGATCTCGTTGCGCCGGGCCTGACAATATACACGGTGAGCCACACCGGCTCCATCGCCAGCCGATGGGGAACCTCATTCGCCGCGCCCCTGGTCTCAGGCGTTGCCTGCCTTGTCGCCTCCTCCCGGCCCGGGATCACACAAGCGGAAATGAACTCACTTCTCTGCGCGGCGGCGGCAGACCAGGTTGGAGGCGTTCTCGATACGCCAGGCTTCGACAATTACTTCGGCTGGGGCCGGCTGAACGCCGACGAAACCCTCTCACTCGCCCGCTCAGCGCCGCACACCCTCTCGGTCACGACCGGCTCCGTGGCCGTGCTACAGTGGGATGTCCCCGAAAATGCCGTCGACAAGAAACCCTACAATGTTTCCTACTCCAGCAATCTCACGGAATGGATTACCATTCAGGGACCTTCTAATCTTGTCTACTCCGGCGAAACGGCCGCTTGGACCGATGACGGATCAGAAACCTCGATCAAGTTCCTGCAGGGTGAGCAGCGGTATTACCGCATCGAGGTCGAGTGCAGGCGAAAAATCGGTTTTTCGCCGAACTGATTAAACTGCTTTTCTTTTGGGAGGGAAGTAAGAAAATAGGAAAAAGGAAGCTGAACAAGATGCTCAAGAATGACAAGTGGGTCACCGAACAGGCAAAGAGCGGGATGATCGATCCGTTCTGTCCCGAGCTCATCAGCCGGGTTCAGGATCGCCGGGTGTTGTCGGACGGCCTCAGCAGTATCGGTTATGTCTTGCGTCTTTCCCCCTGGGATTTCCGGATCTTTCGCCACGTGCCCGGTACCGTCGTGGATCCCAAGGACTTTCAACCCGCGAACCTCGAATCGCAGACGCTTCAGGAGGATGCGGGCGGAACATTCTTTATTCTGCCCGCCCATTCCTATGCGCTCGGAGTAGCCCTTGAGCACCTGGAGGTCCCCCCTCACATTACGGTCCTCTGCATCGGCAAAAGCACCTACGCGCGAATTGGGTGTATCGCGAACCTCACGCCGGCGGAGGCCGGGTGGAGGGGACACCTCACGCTGGAGATCTCCAACTCCTCCGACGCGGACTGCCGCGTCTACGCAAACGAGGGCATCGTGCAGCTGCTTTTTTTCGAGGGGGAGCCGTGTTCCACATCATACGCGCGCCGGGAAGGGAAGTACCAGGACCAGTCACACGAAGTAACCCTGCCGCGAGTCTAGCTTTCGCTGCAGCTCGCCCCGTACGCAAAACAGGAGTAGCATCGATGGTGCTTGAGCATGACGCGCGGCACCATGCTTTCCGCAAGGGTTCCCCCAAGGTCATAGTCTTCATCGTCGTCGACCAGGGTGCAGGCATACACCCGCACACGCCCGTCCCTTTTGAGCACCAGCTTGCTGTAGCTACACATGAAGGCGGAACGGCTCTCCTCCGTGTGGTACCTCGTCATGCAATCCTCCGTAATCTCGGGCACGCTCGCGACCGAGCCGGGAGTCATGAAATCCGGGAAGCTCACGATGTTGACCGAGGAGGGAACTCCAACCGACGCGAGGAGGGGCTGGAATTCCGCGTCAACGGCATGCACGTCTTCATCCTTCTCGCGCTGGCGCGCAATGGAAACGTCAAATCCGGAACGGTACAGGCGGCCCACGGTCTGCAGCGCACGACGAAAATTCCCGGGGCCCCGACCGGCATCATGGCGGGCAACATCCGGATAAT
>CAZTAB010000104.1:0-16229 GCA_964611475.1 uncultured Verrucomicrobiota bacterium
GGTCTTGTTTCCCGACACGAAGACCCGCTCGTCGAACACAAGGTTCAACGCTCGCGCCAACACCGCCTTCTCCACGTCGCGCCCCCGCCGCGCAAGCTCGGGCGGGGATTGGTTGTGGGTCACCGGAACGACATCCTGGGCGATAATGGGGCCCTCATCGAGGTCCTTGGTCACAAAATGCGCGGTCGCCCCGATGATCTTGACCCCTCTCTCGTGCGCCTGCCGATACGGATTGGCACCGACGAACGCAGGCAGGAAGGAATGGTGAATATTGACGATCCGGCACACATACGGATCGATCATCCCCGGGGTGAGAACGCGCATGTACTTTGCCAGCACGACATAGTCGGGAGCGTAGGAGTCGATCACCTCCCGCGTGCGCGCTTCATGCCCTTCCCGGGTCAATTCCCGATGGTCAATCCAGTGGAATGGAATTCCAAACCTGCCGGTCAGACCCTCCAAGACATTCCGGTTTCCAACCACCGCGCAGATTTCCGCATCCATCTCGTTGAAACTGCACCGGATCAGCAAGTCTCCCACGCAATGCGGTTCCCGTGTCACCAGGACGACGATCCTTTTCTTCCGGCGCCCGCACAGAGAAATGTCTGCCCCGGGGGGCAACGTGTCGCGGAGTTCACCGGTCAACCTTGAGGCCTCGATCGCCCCCTCGAGCTCGGTCCGCATGAAAAATTGGTGCGTATCCGGCTCCACGAATTCATCGTTGGAAACGATATTCAAGCCGAGACCGGCCAGGCACTGTGTCACTTCACAGATCAGTCCCACCCGATCAGGGCACACAATTCGAAGGATGGAGCGTTCCATGGCCCTACAGTATAACGAACTCCCTCAGTACGACCTGGTAAAAAAACATTCTCACCGCATCCGGGTCTTCCGGTTTGCCCGGATCCGGTTCATCAAACTCCATCGCTATTTCATCGGCGCGCCGTATTTCCGAAAGAATGATGCGCGCCTGGTTCAGGGCACTGATCCAGGCCGGCACGTGCTCGGCGGAAATTTCTATGACACCATCCTGGATCGTGGCAAGGTCCCGGCCCACGATCTCTTCAGCAGAAGCGAACAGATGTTCCAGCTCCGGGTCCATCGTCTCGTGCCATTCGCTTGAAGCTTCTTCGTCGTCCGACATAATGTCGGGGAACAGGCGCTCACGGACGCGCGGGTCGGATCGATGCCGAAGAATCTCCGGCACGTCCCGGAAGAGTTCGTAAGCCACCCCGTCGCCGCCGCAGATCCGCACGGCATCGTCGCCCGCTTTCTCCATGGTGAAGGGAGTCATCCGTCAGTTTTCTCAAGTGTGGCTAGCAGCTGGTGTCCATGCAGCTGATGAACGTAGTGTTCAGCCTGTTCTCTTGAACCGCTCCAGACCATGGACCGCCCCTGGGTGTGCACTTCCATCATCAGGATCGCCGCCCTCTGTCGTGGGTACCCGAATACACGCTGAAACACCATGGTCACATATTCCATCAAATTAACCGGATCGTTATGAACGATCACATTCCAGGGAAGATCCAATTCCTCCCGGGTGTCGGTCTCGTCAAGATGGACAACACCGGGGAGGGTCGTGTTTTGAACTCGAAACATTCTCTTGGACATGACACTTGCGCCACGACTATAGTGACAGGCGCAGTCGGGTTCAACACATCCAGCCGGAGAATGACGCCATGCTGATGGAAGAGATCAAACAACGGATGAAGCAGGCAATGATCGAGCAGGATACCCTCACGCGTGACATCCTGAGGGTGGCGGTCGGTGAACTCCAGACGGAGGAAGCCAGGCAAGGGCCACTGGCGGACGACCAGGTGGAGAAAATCATTCGAAAACTGGCAAAGTCGAACCAGGAATCCCTCGAAGCGATCGGGGATGACGTAGGAAAATCAGACCTGGCAAAAAAACTGCGCCTCGAAATCGCGGTCCTCGAGGGCATTCTGCCCCGCACGCTCACGGCAGCGGAGATCGCCCACGCACTGGATCCCGTTGCAGACGGGATACGCGGGGCGGCGGGGGACGGGCCCGCAATGGGCGTGGCCATGAAATTCCTTAAGGGAGAGGGCGCGCCGGTGGACGGGCGCGCCGTGTCCGAAGCGGTGAAATCAATTCGAAGTTGAGCCCGTCCGCTCCCGGGCTTGCCTGATGACCGACTCTTCCGGAGCGAGTTCGATCCATCCGTCGACCCTGTCATGAATGTACATCGGAAGGGGACGCCCATGGGTTCGAGACGTACGCCTCGACCCGCAGGGGCGTCCATGCGCGGCGTAACGATAGTAGTCCCTCCGCAGGAAGAAAGAGCCTGTCGCCGCAATTAATCACACAGCACCATGAGGGCATCGGGTGATGAATATTCACCCGAACTCGGTCCACGCCCTCCTCCATTGTGAAACCGGCGGGCCGGCAATGCTCCTGCTATCCGGGGGCTGGTCCGGCGACACCTGCGTCTTCTGGGGGACCCCGCCAGACGAGCCGCAACGCATCCAGTCGCAGGCGGGCTCCCTCTATGGCATCCAGAAGGAATTGGACTTCCTCCTGCAAAATCCGAACCTCCTCCTCCCGTACATTGTCGTTGATGCGACGCAATGACTGCATCCGGTCCACTTCCCCCCCCATGGATTCTTTCATCCGGTCCATGGCGGCCTGGGTGCGAACGGCGACCTGCCCTTCCGCCGCCGACCAGCAGTCACCCAGCAACCGTGAGACCGCCTGCCGGGCCAGGTCCGTATCCGCGAGCATGCGAGTGTATTGCCCATCCGTTGTCGATGCGGACAGGTCGGCCTCCGAAATCTGTTCCGTCACCTCTCCATGGCGCTCGGAAACCAGAACTCGCACCGGAGTCGGCGGAAGGAACCGCTCCACGTGCAGTCGCGGGGGTGCGACCACTTCCAGAACGAACAGAGCCTCCAGCATCACGTCCCTTTCACTCTCCGATGGAAGAAGCGCAAAGGCGCTGTTCCCATGCTCCGACCCGAGAAGCAGGTCCATTCCGCCAGCGACCATCGGATGGTCCCAGCTAAGAAACTCCAGGTCGTCCCGCTGCAGCGCATTTCGCCGGTCCGACGTAACCGTCGTACCCTCCCGGGGAATCGAGGGAAACGCTTCGGTGAACAGGTTTCCGGGCGTGAGAAGGAACGTCCGGTGGGACATTTCCTCCACTTCAATGCCGAAATGGTCGAAGAGTCGAAGCATGAATCGATCCAGGCTGTCCGACTCGTCGTAAATGCGAACCCTGTCGAGAATATGCTTTGCAATCTCCGGACGGTTGGAAGAGCGCTCGATCAAACGGTCTCGGCCCGTTTCGAGTTCTTCAAACACTTCAGAGCGCCGGGCACGGGTCCTCTCAATCAGGGAATCCAGGAGGTCGTGGTCTCCTGATTGCGTCGCCTCCATCCGCCCCGCCACTTCAACACTGAATTCCTCGAAAAAAATGTGTCCTCCCGGCAGCGAGCATTCGAACGCGTTCAACCCTTCATGGTACCAGCGCGCAAGGATCTCCTCCCCACTGCCCAGCATGTAGGGCACATGTAGGTGGATCATCTTCCGCTGTCCGATCCGGTCCAGCCGGCCGATTCGCTGTTCGAGCCGCTCAGGATCAAGCGGCAGGTCGTAGAGAATCAGGTGGTGAGCAAACTGAAAATTCCGCCCCTCCCCTCCGATCTCCGAACAGATCAGGGTCTGCGCCCCATCCGGCTCTGCAAACCACGCGGCCTGTCGATCACGCTCCACGAGCGACAGATCCTCGTGAAACTGGGCCAACCCGGCCGAAACAACCCCCTGAATCTCCTCGAACAGGTGACGGACCATCTTACCTGTCCTGCAAATCAGGAGGACTTTCCGCTGCCGGTCGGATCGAAGGAACTTTGCCACCCACGCGATCTTCGGATCCGCGATGGCCCGGACCCCCGTCGCACGCATGGCATCAAGAGGGACCAGGTGGGCGCGCCGGGCGGGAAATCCTCGAACTGCCGACCGGGTATTCCGGAAGATCACCCGACCAGGCCCGTGTCGATCGACCAACCCGCGGATCACATGCTCCCGGGTCGCTTCGCCATGACCGGCATCAGCCGATGCGTTCAGTTCGCCGATAACCGGATCCTCAAGGTGCCGCAGAAGCCAATCCGCATCGGCAGGGGACAACGGCGCGCCCGATTCGATATGGTGAACAATTCGAACGACATCCCGATACTCGGTCGCTTCCCGGTGATACGCCTCGAGGCTGCTGTAGCGTTCCGGATCGAGAAGGCGGAGTCTCGCGAAATGGCCGTCCTCCCCGAGTTGCTCGGGGGTGGCAGTGACCAGGATTAGAGAGGGAACATCTTTTGCCACGGCCTCCACCACGCGATACTCCGGCCCGGGCTCGTGTTCACTCCACGCCAGGTGGTGCGCCTCGTCCACGACCACGATATCCCACCCTGCGGCAGCGGCCTGGGCGCCCCGGAGCAGGTTCCCCGAAAGAAACGACAGGCTGGACAACACCCACTGGTCGTTCAGGAACGGGTTTTCATCCGGATCTTCCGCCTCGATCGACCGACAGCGCTCTTCATCGAAGATGCTAAACCAGAGATTGAACCGCCGCATCATTTCAACAAACCACTGGTGCACAAGAGGCTCGGGAACGAGAAGGAGTACCCGCGCGGCACGACCTGTGCGCAACAGCCGGTGAATAATGAGGCCTGCTTCTATCGTCTTTCCCAGTCCCACCTCGTCCGAGAGCAGGACGCGCGGGGCCGCGCGGGACGTGACCTCCCGGGCGATAAAGAACTGATGAGGGAGCAGCTCAACCCGTCCGCCCATCAGGCCGTGCACCGGCGAGCGCAGCAGTTCCTCGCGAACCTTCAGGGTGTCCCGGCGCAGGTCAAAGACGACGCTGTCATCCACCAACCCACCGGCCAGCCGCGCATCGGGGGTGCTGAAACTGATGACATCGTCGAGATCGCTCTCCTGTACCTCGCACCCTTCGCCCCGGTAGACCAGAAGCCCCTTGTCTTCAATCACCTCCTCCACGCGGAACGGCTGCGTGGAACGCCCCTGCACGCGGTCTTCCACGCGGAACCGGACGCGCTTCAGCACCCTCGCATCCGCGGCATACCGGCGCACCTCTCCACTGGCCGGGAACACAAGCTGCACCGAACGCTCGTCCGCTTCGACCAGCAGCCCCAGGCCCAGTTCGGGTTCTGACTCCACCAGCCAGCGCTGACCCGGCTTGAAAGATTCCATGCACCCGATCATGCATTATTACGGGATCCTCCGGCGAGCGCAGAGATGCCGGGCGCCGGCACGGCATGGTCCGAATCCGGCCTCCCTGCTGGGCGGATTCGGATTTGCTCCTGGGGGCTGGTGGTTTAGAGTCCTGTAATGAACGCAACAAGCGACGAGGCAACTGCATTCGAAGCCGTCACGCCCGATTTCGTGATTCATTGCGTGGAGGAGGCTCTGGGCGAACCCTGCACCAACCTGTGCCGCCCGATGAACTCATACATCAACCGCGTCTACGAACTGGAGACGGCCTCGGGGACTCCCGTGATCGTGAAGTTCTACCGGCCGGGCCGCTGGTCGCGGGATGCGCTGATGGACGAGCAGCAGTTCCTCTTCGACCTGCATGAGGCGGAAGTTCCCGTTATCCCGGCCATCGGTTCGGACTTCACCGACTCGCTCCATGAGGCCGGGGGGTTGAACTATGCCCTATTCCCCAAAAAGGGCGGGCGAATTGTGGACGAGCCCGACGAGGGCCAGTGGAGGGAACTCGGACGGCTTGTCGGGCGAATGCATGTCGTCGGATCGTCGGGCGGGGTGCGGGATCGAGCAAGAATGCACCCCGGTCATTCCACGCCCCGCCACCTCGAGGCCACCCTCTCCTCCCCTCACCTCGAAAAGGATTGGCGCACGCGCTACGAAAAGGCCGCGACGCAAATCATCGAACGGATCTGCCCCCTGTTCGAAGAACGCGAAGTGTTTCGCATTCACGGCGATCTCCATGTGCAGAACATCATCTACCGGCCCGGCGAGTCATTCTACCTGATCGACTTCGACGACATGGCGGTGGGACCGTCCATACAGGACATCTGGATGCTTCTTCCGGGACGGGTGGAGGACGCGAGGCGGGAACTGCACCTGTTTCTCGAAGGGTATGAGCTGTTCCGGGAGTTTGAGGATCAGGAATTACGGCTGGTCGAGCCGCTGCGCGCCATGCGCTTTATCCACTACACCGCCTGGTGCGCGCACCAGGCGGACGAATATGGATTTCAGCGGCTGCACCCCGATTGGGGCACTCCCGCTTACTGGCGGCAGGAGATCGACGGGCTGGAACGGCAGTTGTGTGAGATCGAGGATAGTCTCGGTAACGCGTGACCCGTATCGACATTCGAAATTGCGAGGAAAAGCGCCCGTGTCTATCCGAACCTCGGGCACGCCTTCCGGAAGTTGCAGTTGCGGCAGGCGTTGGCGTCCTCGGCAAACGGAAATGATTCCTCCGAGGCTGTATTCTTCCCCACGTCATCAAGAAACCCTTCCATCTCCCCGGCGGACTCCATGATGTAACGCCGGACCTCCTGAATAAGCTCGTCCGTGACCGCATGCTCGTGAACCTGGTTCTTTCCCACGTTGAATTCAATGGTGCGGACGCTATCCGCCGCGCAATTCCAGGTTCGGGTCGCGTACAGGGCATAGCAGGCGAGTTGAACCATCGTATCGTCCGTCCGGGCCGCGCGTCCCGTCTTCCAGTCGAATATTCGAACGTCGTCCCCAAGGCGATGCGCAAAGTCCAACTGGACATAGACAAGAATTTCACCAACCTGGATCTTGTTGAGCTGTTCAACCTCCAACCAGTCAGGAGGCGGGACTTCACGTATACCGGCGAACACGTCGGAGGCCAGGAACGTCCGGATGCACCCTTCCACGTGCCCGGCAATCGCCTTCCAGACTGAGTCCTCGACCTGCAAATCATACGCGTGCTCGAATAATCCCAGGATCCGTTTGGGATCCTCCGGATGACGCCCACTCAGGGAATCCCGGTATTCGCCGCGCATTCGATCGAGCGTCCGCTGTACCAGTCCGTCCGGGGTCGGCGGCGGCATGGCACGGCGGACTGCCTCCAATGCCTCCTCGATCGCCTTGTGAACCTTGTCACCCGCCCAGATCTGTCGGCTCTCCAGGTTCTTCAGCACATATAATTCGCGGGTACGCGCATCCGCGCCTTTCTCCCAGCCGCCCCACGAACCGTAGTACTGGAAATAGTAGGCGCGGGGGCACTGCTGGAACATCCGGTCGCGGGACTTCGACCAGGAAAAGCGATTTTCGAGAGGTTGACGGCCAGCCATGGCCGCTCAATCGGCAACAACCATCAGGTCGCTGACGAGTTGGGAGAAACGAAGCGGATTCCGCGGAGCGGACCCTTCCGTAAGCAAGGCCTGATTATAGATCAATTCGACATAGTCGGACAACTTTTCGCTGGCCCGATCCCCGGCAAACAGGGCCTGCATTTTCCCAAGAACCGGATGAGCGGGGTTCAGCTCAAGAATTCGCTGACTACTGGCGGGGACATCCTGGTGCATGGCCCGCATGATCCGCTCCATGTTGGCATCCATCCCGCTCTCGTCCGCGACGAGGCAGCAAACCGAGTCGGTCAGCCGGTCGGACATGCGAACCTCCTTCACTTCATCCTTCAGCTTCTGCTGCACGTACTCGATCAGCTCCTTGAACTCCTCTCCCGCCTCCTCCTTTTTCTTCTCCCGCTCTTCCTTTTCCTCTTCGCTCCCGGTATCGATGTCACCGCGATCGATCGCTTTCAATTTTTTCCCGTCGTAGTCGGTCAGACGCTGCGTAACCCAGGCGTCCACCACGTCGGTGAGCAGCAACACTTCGTAGCCCTTCTCCCGGAAAAACCCGAGCAAAGGCGAATTTTTCACCGCTTCAACGGTTTCGCCAGCCAGGAAATAGATCTCCTTCTGACCGTCAGGCATGCGGTCAACGTACTCCCGCAGCGTCACCGGTTTTTCAGCCTCCGTACCAGTGCTGTTGAACAGCATGAGGTCCTTGAGCTTGTCCAGGTTCTCGAAGTCCAGGTAGATGCCCTCCTTCAGTACCGGCCCGAACTCCCTGAAGAAGCCGCGGTACGCGTCCAGGTCGGCCTCCCGAAGGTCTCCCAGTTCCTTCAGGATCCGCCCCACCACGCTTTTCCCGATACGCTTGATGACGGCATCGTCCTGCAGCATTTCCCGTGAAACGTTGAGAGGCAGGTCACTCGAATCGACTACGCCCCGGACAAAGCGCAGGTACTCGGGAAACAGCTCCTTACATTCATCGGTGATGAATACATTCTTCACATACAGGTGCACCCCGGACCGGTGCTCCCGCATGTGCAGGTCAAACGGTGCGGTGGACGGGATATACAGAAGAGCATGGAATTCCGTCGTGCCTTCGGCCGCGTAATGAATCGTTTTCAGGGGGTCGGAGTAGTCGTGACTCAGGTGCTTGTAAAACTCGTTGTATTCCTCGTCCTTGAGGTCGTTCTTGGATTTGCGCCAGATGGCCACCCGGCTGTTGAGCGTTTCGGACTCGGTCGTTTCGACGGGCTCGGCCCCTTCCCCTTCCCCTTCTCCCGTCTCCGAGCGGGTGACATCCATGACGATGGAATACGCGATGTAATCCGAGTACTCCTTCACGAGACGGCGGATCTGCCACTCCTCGAGAAGCTCATGGTGCTCCTCCTTCAGGTGAAGAATGACGTCGGTGCCGTGGCCCTCGCGCGAGGCTTCCTCCAGCGAATAGTTCCCCTCCCCTTTCGAACTCCACAGGACCGCATCCTCCGAACCCGCTCGACAGGTGAGGACCTCGACCCGGTCCGCCACCATGTACGAGGAGTAGAATCCAACTCCGAACTGACCGATCAACTCCGGTGGCGCATCCTTCTTTTCGGAGGACTGCAAGGCTTCCAGATACTTTCGGGTTCCGGAATTGGCGATGGTTCCGATGTTCTTCTCCAGCTCCTCCATCGTCATCCCGATCCCGTTGTCGCGGATAGTCAATGTTTTCGCCTCCCGGTCGGGAACGATCTCGATCTTCCAGTCGTCGACAGCCGCCTGGATCTGCTTGTCGGTCAAGGATTCGAACCGCGCCCGGTCAATCGCATCGGAGGCGTTGGAAATAAGCTCCCGGAGAAAAATCTCTTTCTTCGAATAGAGTGAATGGATCACCAGGTCCAGAAGCTGCTGGACCTCCGTCTTGAATTTTCGTGTCTTTTTCGCCATGGTAAAAGGGACTCCTGTATGACTGCTGCCGCGGTCGAGATTGCTTCGCGGGCGATGTGTATGGCCCATATCCCGCCCATTTGTCAATGCACCGATCCTGTCCCAGGCAGCGACGAAAGAGGGTTGCAGTCTACGGATTCATTTGCTGTACTCTCCTCCTCCTCGACGATTTGGCCGGGAGAAAACCGAGTGAAAAACCTGCGAGGAAAGGAATTTAAAGCTGGAAACCCCTCGTCTGGCCACAGGCCGGACGTCCACCCCGCGACCAATGTCAAACGTGCGGACCAGCTCGTACACGTTCAACGACACCGGACATGCCGATGATATTTCATCGGACATTGACCCCGCTATTGGCCCGGCCACGTCAGCCTGATGGGACATAAAGATACCCCTCCCAATGACTGAATCAAAGAACCAGATCGGCCACGAGGAAACAAAATTCTTCTCGTGCGGCGGGGCGGATGCCCCGGTCCTGCTCCGCTGCGGCCAGAGCCTTCCGGAGGTCCGCCTTGCCTATCAAACATACGGGACGCTCAACGAGCGGAAGGACAATGCGATTCTCGTTTTCCATGCGCTGACAGGCAGCCAACACCTCGCCGGCACAACCCCGTCGGTGCCAGGCGAGGGAGACATCTGGACGGAAGAGTGCCAGACCGGATGGTGGAACGGTTTCGTCGGGCCGGGAAAAGCCTTCGACACCAATCGGTTCTTCGTCGTCTGCGCGAAATACCTTGGCGGCTGCTATGGAAGCACCGGGCCCTCGTCGGAGAATCCTGCGACCGGCGAACGGTATGCCAGCAGTTTTCCCCGCGTGACCATGGCCGACATCGTCGATTCCCAGGTCGCGCTCCTCAATCACCTGGAGATTGAAAGGCTGCACGCGGTGACGGGCGGGGCGATAGGCGGCATGATGTGCCTGAGTCTCGCCACGCGCTATCCGGACCGGGTAAAAATCGTGATCCCCATCGCCTCGGGGCTCGAAGTCACGACCCTTCATCGTATCTGCAACTACGAGCAGATTTATGCGATCGAGAACGATCACCTCTTCAATGGTGGCAACTACTATGATGGGGAAACGCCGGCCACGGGAATCGCGCTGGCCCGCATGATCAGCCATAAAACGTTTATCTCGCTGCGAACCCTCAAGGCACGCGCAAGCCAGGAAATCGTTCAGAATGAGAACGATTTCTCGTTTTACCGTATATACGACTCGATCGAGTCGTATATGCTGCACCAAGGTAAAAAGTTCACACGCCGGTTCGATGCGAACACCTACCTTCGCCTCCTGGACGCCTGGCAATCCTTCAACCTCATCGAGGATGCCGGGGCCGGGGCCTATACCGAACTCTTCTCCGCATGCACGAAACAGAAGTACCTGGTTTTCACCATCGACTCCGACGTCTGCTACTATCCGGAAGAACAGCGGGCGCTCGCCGAGGAGCTTAAACGGGCGGGCGTGTCCCAGCGGCGAATCACCGTGCACTCTGACAAGGGACACGATTCGTTCCTCCTGGAACCCGAGCTATTCACCCCCCATCTATCCCACGCCCTTGAGCGGGAATGGTGACGCCAAAATCCAGGGAACCGTAGCTTGCAGGACCGAGCCTGCACCGTTCAACGCCGACCGGGCGGGAAAAGGATGGAGGTCATGATATCCACCATGAAATTGGTCCTCTCCCTTCGGTTTATCAACCGTTCACATCTTACAGCTCTGTGACCCGGAGTCCCGGTGGGATCTTGCAAAAGGAATCTGAACGACTCGCGCCACCTCCAGGACCCTGACAAAAGTCATATAATTTCAAGGTCGTCTCGATCCGGTAGCGCAGGAAAAGGTGAAGAGGGCAGGGACTGGTACCAGTACGCGACCGACGCGAGGTCGTCCTGTAGGGGCAGATACCGCCCGCCACTGCGCCAGCCCACCGCCTGGATGGTCACTGCCAGATCTTCCTCAAACCGAATTGGGTCGGGGATGTGCCACCGGTACATGCTGAATCGCGTCTGGGATTGGTAGACCCCGTCCGGGCGCACGATGTGGGGCACACCCGTGTACGGCGTATTGAATTCCTGGTACTGTCCGGTCGCATGGTTCTCGAAGTTGTAGGACCCGCCAAAATAGTCCTCCGTCCCTGTGCCGCAAATCGTGGGAAATTGGTTGCCGCCATGCTCCGCCGCTGACTCCTCCACGGATTTTCCCGGCGGAATATCGCCATCCAGGTAGAACTTGATCTCCCCCTCTCCCCACCAGCCCGTATTGTTCAATCCCCAGGCCATGTAGGTGCCAACATAGTGTCCTTTCCCCCGAACCCCGTCGAGAAGGACGTATACATTCCCGTACGGCACAGGATTCACCCGCCGAAACTGCGCGTGAAAATACGCGGCATCCTCGGGAACTTCGTTGAGGGCATAATTGATCTGGTAGAAGATGTTGGACTCCTCCTCGCCGATGTTTGTCAATGTGATACGGCACCGCTTGCGGAAAGGCATGGGCCAATAGCAATTGAAGGCGCTGCCGGGGTTCACGCAAATTGCCAGCGAACAGATCTGCGCAAACACCTCGTGGCTGGTGAACGCGGAAGCAAAGAAGTCGCCGACCGGACATTCGACCGCAGGTTGTTCCTCACCGTCCCAGAAAATCCGGAAAACAAGATTCCTGTACGCCCCCCCCGCCGGCGTCATCCAGATCTGCTGAATCGCGCCGGGCCCCTCGATATCCGCCAGCACCAGGCACTCTCCGGGAGCGAGACGTTCGCAGGGGCGGATTTTCCAGCCCCGACCGAGGTCGCGTGCCGGCCCGGTTCTGCTCCCATCCTCGGCCCGGGGAACGTCCTCGCGGCCTCCCCCGCCTTTCTCTCCTGTCTTGTTCTCCGCCGAAATCGACCGGGTCTGAGCATTCGAAAGCCTGGAAAGATTCCCCAGATCGCAGTGCAAGCCGTCAAAAGTCATTTTTCCTCCAACGCTACCCATCCTTGGCGCTAAGCAGGTTCCGAAGCACCCCTGCATCCTCGAGAAAAGCATCCGGCGAATCGTCACGAACAAACTCGAGGAGGGCGAACCGGTCCTCATCCGGGGGCACAGCCGCGAAGTAATTCCGCCAGACACCTGCGCCGTCTTCGAGGGGGCGCCGCTCCAGGCCGTCCGTCCAATGATAGACGTGCAGATTCGAAATCCGACCTCCCATGACCGACAACTCCTCCTGGCATTCCCTTTGTGTCCGGTCGGGAACCGGCTGCCACAACGTGGACAGGTTCGGATGCGATGCTTCAGCGAGCAATGCCTGCGCGGACGCCAGCGTGTCCGTGAGGGTTCCGCCATGCCACTCCAGCGCCACCCGGACCCCGGTTGCAGCGGACAGTTCCGAGACATGAATCACGTCGTTCACTATGACTTTCCGGCGAGTGTCATCCACGTCCGCGGAACCCGCGTCCCCCGCCCAGATCCGTATCAGCGGCGCGCCCAGATCCAAAGCCGTGTCCCGGATAGGCTCGAAATTCCCAGCGCCAGCCCGATAGTAGGATCCATAGGCGGCAACCTGCAAGCCGGCATCCGCGGTAATTGCGGCGACCTCCTTTGCGCGCGCCAAGTCACCGTGCGGAACGTGAACATCGCCCCCCCACTCGATTGCATCCAGCCCGCCCTCCTTTACCAAGGCCGCAACCTGCCGCGGCACATGGCTCCTGAAGGAAATAGACACGAGTCCGGGCCGTATCATGCGCCGTCCCTGGCGGGAACACGAACCGCCTTTCCCGTCCGCGCAGACTTGTAGGTCGCGTCCAGAATTTTCTGAAGTATCAATGCCTTGGCCAAATCCGTCCTGGGCTGTCTCTCATGGAGGATCGCAGACACAAAATCGTGAACGGGCATGGCATTCACATCAACCTCTCCCGGATCCTGAAGGATCACTTCCGTTCGCAGTCCCGCCTCGCCATCCGCGGTGTCCAGAACCACCGTGGGCGGCCCGGGTCGCGTGGTCATCTGCAATCGCAGGGAACCGCGGTCGCCCGTGACCTGCCATGCGGTGTCCGACTCCTGCGACACCGCCTCGCCGCGCTCCAGCGTGATCACCGCCCCACATTTACACCGAACCAGAAGGAATACGTGGTTTTCCGCGTCTGAATCGGGATGAACCCTTCCCTTGGCCAGTTCCCGGGCAATCGGCCACGTCTGAGCGAAAACGGTTTCCGGTTCAAGGCTCCACCCGGTGATGTGCATCATGTAGTCCAGATCGTAAATGCCCCAGTTCACAAGGAATCCGCCGCCATTGAGCGAGTGCCGCGCGCGCCAGGCGGGAGGTTTTGCCCCGGGTTTCACGGCGTTCACCCCAAAGATCCCGCGGCAGCGAAGAATTCGCAACCGTCCAAGGTCCCCGCATGCGATGCGGGCGCGGGCCTCTTCCGCGCCGTCGGTAAACGTAAACCTCGAGGAACAACAGCCCACCACCGCGTCGCCCCGTAGTTTCAGGTAGCTTCGCAACTGCCCGACGTTCATCGCGGGCGGCTTTTCGAGGAGAACATGCTTCCCTCCCCGCAGCGCCCTCTTCGCTTCCCTTGAACGGAGGCCGGTGGGCAGGGCGAGCACCACCGCGTCGATCGCCCGGTCCCCGCAGAGGGTCGATCCACTCCGGTAGACGCTCGGGACATCGTACTGCGCCGCAAGATGCCTTGCTTTCGAAGCATCCACGTCGGCAACCGCGGCGAGCTCCGCATGCCGGTTCCGCGCGACTGCGGCGGCGTGATAATGTCCAATCACTCCGCATCCCACGATTCCCAACCGGAGTTTTTCACTCATGAAACGCAAGATATCCCAGCCAACCGCGGAAAGTGAAGTTCACATTTCTGAGCGTATCGTCGGCGGCACCTGACCGAAGATGATCGCCCCGCCACCAAAACGCAAGTCCGGGGAATCCGAATGCCCTTCCGGGCTGATTCGGTTCGATATTTTCACTGGCCCCCTTACAGGACAAGAGAAGGGGCCATGACTGAGGTGTCGGCGAGGCCGCCCGCTGGTGCTTCCTTCGAGAGGCCGCCAATAGGGCCTCGTATTCATCCGGGAATGGATGTACGGATCGGACCGGTCTGCTATCATTCCGGCCCGATGGGGAAAATCGGTTTCATATTTGACCTGGACAACACGCTCGTCGCATCCGATCCAGCCTGGACACATGCGGAAACCGCCGCCCACCGGGCTCTCGGTTCCGAGTTCGATCCCCAAATCGCACGGGAATACAAGGGGCTGAGTGCCGCGGAAGTGGCCGCGATCATCCACCGGAGCCGCAACAGCCCGGCGCCTCTGGACGAAATTCGAATCCTTCTGAGAAGCGAACTCATTCACGCCATGCGTCATTTCCAGCTCGATCCGATTCCCGGCGCTCTGGAACTCGTGCACCGCCTGCAG
This sequence comes from uncultured Verrucomicrobiota bacterium, assembly GCA_964611475.1. Taxonomy (GTDB): domain Bacteria; phylum Verrucomicrobiota; class Kiritimatiellia; order SLOV01; family SLOV01; genus CAUZEO01. Next base: position 14,643 of record CAZTAB010000104.1, read on the forward strand.
GCAATGGGGCCCATGGCAGTGGCCTCCGGCAGCCCTCTTGAAGCCATTGATGCCGTTCTGCAGCGGCTCGGCATTCGAGAATGCTTCCGCGCGCTACGCAGCAGCGAGGACGTGGCAGCCGGAAAGCCCGCCCCCGACGTTTTTCTCGCCGCGCGCGAAGCGCTGGACCTCCCCTCTTCCTGCTGCGTTATTTTCGAAGACAGTCCCACCGGCGTGGCAGCCGCGCGCGCCGCAGGAATCGCATGCATCGTTCGCCCAAGTGTTCCGTTTCCGGATGACACCGGGGGCAATCACGTGACGGTGTCGGGTTGGAACAAGGTCAGCCGCGAACAGTTGACGAGTCTGGTAGGATGAATGCAGGACAAATGTGTTGTATGCCTTCACCGTCGCGCGGCCCGGAAAAGACCGGAGGGAATTTTTCTTGAAACTTTCAAGTCAGTATCGCGAGGACGGCCCTCCGCCGATCCTGGAATCCTACTGGCCGGGCCGGCAGTACCGATTCATCTTTCGCAACTGGACGTGCGTCCCCGTCGAGAGGCTGGCCCGCGTACTTGAGGCAAAGCCCCCCGAGGTGCAAGCGCTTGCCGACTCCATGGGTCTGGAACGGCAGCCTGCCGACATCGTGCGCATGGCGGGGCGCGGCTACATCACCATCATCCGAAGATGCTGGCACGATCTCCCGTTCCGCCAGTTGATTGATCTTCTCGGCTGGACAGATCACCAGTTCTTTTCCGCGCTCAAGGAGGATGACTTTCTCTGGCAGAAGCTCGGTTCGACCAAACCCTCCTGCCCACCGCTACTCTATTCCCACCCCACCCCGGATGAGTTGAGTCGGTCCGCCGTCATCCGCGAAATCGTGGAGGCCGAAATAGCCCTGAAACAAACAGGGACACCACATGAGTCGCGCTTTGATTTCTGTGACTCGCTCTGCAGTCCAGTGCGCCATCCACCCATCGCGACCACGCGGAATCCGGGCGACGGAGAGGTCTGCCTGACTCCGGCATGGGGAATCGCCCCGCCGGGGCCTGGTTCCGGACCGGCATCCTTCGCGATCGAACGGTTCCGGAGGTTTCTGAGCGACTCGTTCTCCCTGGATCTCACCGCCGCGGAATCGCCGCCTCCCGCTTCGTCCGTTCTGCTGACGCTGGATTCGGCGCTGCAGGGACGTCCCGAGAGTCACAGGATTCACGTGACGGAAAACAGGGTTGAAGTCATCGCGGCAGATGAGCAGGGGATCGTGCAGGGGCTCGAGCGGTTGAAATCACGCATGAAGGAACGCCGCGCTCCGATCCTCAGGATGGGAAAGGAAAAGCGGGACACGCAATTCTGGCCCCGGTTTCTGCACTCCTATTTTGGTTTGTACGGCGACCCGTTGATGGACCCGGATCATGACCCGTTTCCGAAGGGCTACCTGGAACGGTTGCTGGAAATGGGCGTCAATGGCCTCTGGCTCCAGGGAGTGTTGTGGACGCTGGCGCCCTCACCTCGGTTTCCCGAGTTCGGCGAGGGCTGGCAAACCCGCGTGGAATCGCTGAATCGAATGGCCGAAACCCTTGCCCAATTCGGCATGGGGCTCTGGCTCTACCT
>CAZTAB010000105.1:0-2979 GCA_964611475.1 uncultured Verrucomicrobiota bacterium
GACTCTTGACTCGAGAACTCGAAACCTCTAGTTTCACATTTACCCCCCACGCCGGAGCGAAGAGTAGGCGGGTGTAGCTTAGTGGTAAAGCTCCAGCCTTCCAAGCTGGCCACGCGAGTTCGATTCTCGCCACCCGCTCCATGTCCATCCGTTGTCAGAAACCAAACCCCAACGTCCATCCCTTGTTGTTGAACGACAATCCTTTGTGCAAAACCTGTCCATCCGTTGCAAAAAAGCGTCCATCAATGGACAATTGCGGTTCGTGAGATTTTCCGTGAGATTTGAGGGTAGGTTGAAGGGGATTTGGGGGTGGAGGAGTCAAGGGAAAATCAGAGGCCGCCTCAAGTAACCTCATAGGGAATCCTCCCAATTTTGATGAAGGAACTTCATTTCCACACCAGTTCAGCCTCGCGGCTTTTTGAGTCCTCATAATGGGCGTACCCATACACGATTCGCCACTAGATTGTATACAGCTCGATCAAGAGCGGAAAAGGTTCTAGAAGATTCTTGTACTTCACGAACGATCATCGATTGCATCAATGTCAGAACCGGAAAGTAAATCCGCAGCAGAGCCAGATCAGAGTCAGCAATGTCGGCAATAATTGAAGTGGTCGGGCTGATTTGACGCAGCGTTGTCTTCGACATCTGGCGTTGTTGAACAGCCAACGAGAAGGAACAGGATGCAGAGCAGGCAAGCGAAGGATAGAAGATTTCGGGGGAAGGATTCCATCATTCGTACTCTCCCAATTGGCAAACGTTAGAACAGCAAGGCAATCAGTTGGTCGGTGAATAGATATGTAAGTGCTACGAGTAATAGAGGAACCCAACCAACAATCCTGGGCTGAGAACAAAGGATGCTTGCTATAGCGGCAACCAGCCAGACAGGCGAGAATACCATCCATATCCGACCGTATCCCGCAACACCTGAAAACAGGGGAAGGCAGAGCACAGATGATGAGTCTTGGTAGAACTGTCAATTTATTGACTCCAATATCACCAAGTCGATGCCACCTCGTATGGGCTTCCGCATCTTCGGATTTTCCCACCGCCTTTATTGTTCTATTAGAGATTTTCGAGAAAAGGTTCCAGGAATAATGAGCCAGCGCTTAAGCCCGAGTGATGCTTGACATTCTAGCCTCTCTTTGGAGAGGTCGGCTTGAGAACCTTTTCGCACTGGAAGGCTGTTGCGGAGAGATGATTCCGCCGAAGAAACCTTTGCACCGTTACTCAAGGATCTTCTGAAACTGCAGGGCGTCCCACAGTAGGGAATGCTCGTTACCACACGTGCAGCGTCCCACGGTACAGGAAGCTCCTTATCGAGCGGTGAGTCACTTCCATTCGCTGCAATCGGCTGTGCTACAGAATCTTACTTCCGCAGAAAAAGTGATCACCGCCGTTGTGGGAGTTGCTTCATTAAGTAAAATGGGTGACCAGTGGTTCCCATTCGGATACACGTGCTACGGAACGGCGTCCGTATGTTCCGTGGGCAAACTACTCCACCAGAATTCTTGGATCGTACCAGTCCCAGGCGAACACGCTGCCCACTGCTCCATCGACAGCGAAATCGAGCATGATGAGCACTCCAGCGAGGTGCGACAGATCCACAACCAGCGACATCATCGTAAAGGGTCTATCGCCGGCACCGAGAAAGACAACCTCGTTGCCGTTGATTCGCACCGTACCGTCCCTGCCCGTTAACTGACTTCCGTCATCCCGCAGGCTGTAGCCGCCGAGCAACCGAATCTTCCGGTCCGGCGGCAACCGGCCAAGCATGATGCCGCGCCCGCTGGTTTTGTTGTAGAACGAGTTCACCCGGTAGGGCATTCGCAATGGGCCGTCTACTGGATATTCCATCCGTTCGTGTTGTCCCACGTGCCAGACCCGTTGTTCATGCGGCTGGCTCCACGGCAGATCCACCCACCGGCCCTCCAGCACATTGTCCATCTTGCGGAACGCGATGATTTTGGAGCGCAGCACATTCAACGTGTCCACCTTGTCGGCGATCAACCGGGTCGCTTCGTTGTCAGTCTCGACGATTGAAACGATGGTCTCACCCGGTTCCGGGAGATCGTCACTTTGAAGTTCCCCGGCCGCGATCCGCGTGACCGGGTCGGGAATCAGTTCCACCCCGTCCACGAACGCGCGCCACCCGTCCGGGACGTAGGCCTCGATCGGCCCGTTGCCCACGCAGTGGATCATGGCCCAGTTGCCGTCCGGATCGCTGAGCTGCGACGCCGTGTGGGACTGCGGGTGGTGCCAGAGAGCGAAATCGTCCGGCACCCGGGTCACATGAAACGCGTCCTGCGGGAGCGTGCGCGTTTCATCGAGAAGGTACGACAATTCGGGGTTGAGTCCGAGTTGGGCTGTGTCGTTGTATAGATGCCAGACCGCTTCCACATCGGAGCCCAGTTCCATGTGGACGAGGCTTCCCGGGCCTTCCCATGTTTCGTATCCCGCCACCCGCGTCCCCACCCGGCGCACTTCTTTGCCGGGCTCGTAGACGGCGAAGGCAATGCGGTCGGTCTGCATTTCGTACCAGGCCTTTACGCCATTCTTCCCCGTATAGCCGAAAATCCTGGTCCACGCGCCCTTCTTCAGACCTTCGAACACGGGATAGACGCCGTGCGACCAATGCGCTTCATACCGATCGGCCCGCGCGCGCTCCAGGCTGAGATCGGGGCGAAATCCGTGTTTTTGAAATTCCCTTCCTACCGCCATCCATGATTCGTCTTCCACGCGTAGGGGGGAAGTCAGAAATCCCCAGTGGGCGATGGACGCGTACATGTTGATGTTGTTGGGCGCCGATGTATGCGCTTCCGGCAGGATCTTGATGAAGGGGCTGAACAGATACCCGGTCATCGGATGACCCAGCGGCATCTGGCTGAGGGCAAAGCTGGAGTATTTCACCGTGAGCATGTTGAACTGTTCGGTCTCGATCGCGCAGTGCGGGTAGGCGGCGCGCACTTCCTGCATCAGGCG
>CAZTAB010000106.1:0-2163 GCA_964611475.1 uncultured Verrucomicrobiota bacterium
GTAATAGTAACTCGTCTCCCCCATCATGTAGATTTGGCCCGTTCGGTCGGTCGCCCTCACAACAGATTCGATCTCCTCCAGGGTAATCCCAATCGGAACGGCCGAGTAGACATCCTTTCCCGCCTCCATCGCCTGCACCGCCATCGGCGCGTGCAACTGGCGCTGCGTAAAGATGGCGACTGCATCCACATCGCTGTCACACAGTTCATCAAGCGAGGAATAGACGCGCCCGATTCCCTCCTCCTCCGCCAGCTTTGCCACCCGATCCGCCAACAAGTCCGCAAGGACGACCTCCCCCACCTGCGGATGCGCCTTCCAGAAACGCACAAATCCCGGTGAAAACCGCCCAATGCCACAGACGCCGATCTTGATTCCCATTCAAACTCCTGTTCTCAACCGTCACGCGTTACATCGAGTGGCCCTTTTACCACGGAAGCGCGTGAAACATGCAGAGGAAATCTGCGGGGGATCGTTTCGTCCAGCCGCCCCAAAGGCCCAGAATCACCATAGCCCTGGACCCACCGAAGGTTTCGGTTTTCCTCCGCTGCACGGGTCAGATGCCCCTGCGACAGAATACCATCCGTGGTTGATAATGCATTCCATTGAGGAACCGGCGAACGCATAATGAACCATCGTGTTGAATCGATCTGGCCATAGCACACGAAAACGCCCTCGGATTTTTGATTTCGGCGCCCACGTCATTCTCTTCCTTCTGCTCATTGCCGTGCTTGCCGCGTGGGCGTGGTACCCGAGCGTGCGGGTTGACACGGGCGGGCAGGATACGACGGAGCTCGTCTACTGGACAACCGGGACCGCCAGTGAGGAAGACAAACTGGCCATCGCGGAGTTCGAACGTCGCAATCCCCGGTACCGGGTAATGCTGGGTACCGCCACGGTGAAGAACGTCACCGGTGACCCGACGCGGTTTCTGCTCGGGGTCGCGGGCGGCGTGCCCCCGGATGTCATTTTTTTTGACCGGTTCGCGGTGGTCGAATGGGCCAGCCGGGGAGCCTTTACGGACCTTACGCCGTATCTCGACCGCGACCCCCCGGGCGGAATTCACCCCGGGAACTTTTTTCAGCCTGCGTGGGACGAGGCCGTGTACCAGGGTCGGGTCTACGCCATCGCCAACTCCACGGACACGCGAGCCATGTACTATAACCGGAATGCGCTCATCCGGGCGGGCTTTGTCCACTCGGCTTCAGACCCCAAGGTGGTCCGCGGCGAGGTGGAAGCCGGCGAACCCCGTCCGCCGCAAACGTGGGAGGAACTATGTCGCAAGCGGCTTCACGCACGGGGAACCGTGTCGGGAAATTTCACGGTCCGTCTCGAGGCTCCCGTGAGGCGCCTTGCGGTGAATGAACACCTGTCGGAGGCTGCGCCGGCGGACCTGATCTCCGCGGGCGCTCGTGCCGGGGACGTCGTGGCGCTCATCGCCGGGGAAAGCGTGTTCCGCGCGCGCATTGCTTCGGTCGACGCCGCCAATTCGTTGACCCTCGACCCGGTACGCGAGCAGGCGCCTGGATTGAACCGGATTCCCCCGGCGTTCGAGGAGGGGTGTGAAGTCAAAATCTTCGACCAGGACAGTTACGTCAATCGACTGACACGTTTCGACCCGCACACCGGGGGGCTGGACACCGCCGCCTTCATCCCCCTGTTCGAGAACAGCTGGCTTTACATGTACGGGTGGTTGAACGGAGCGAAATTCATGAGTGAAGACAAAATGGAGGCTCGATTAGACAGCCATGAAGTAGTCGAAGCGCTCCAATTCATGACGGACGTGTATGACGCGCTGGGCGGATACGAAGCCGCCAGCGTTTTCCAGGCCGGTGCCCTCAGCGGCCCCATCAACCCGTTTCTGACTGGAAAAATCGCAATGTTCATCACGACGGACGCCTTCCTCCGGACCATCACCTCATTTGCGCCCGACCTCGATTTTGGGGTGGTCCCGGCGCCCATCCCGGAAGCCCGCAAAGCGTCGGGGCATTCTTCCTGTGGCTGGATGGGCGGCTGGTGCTACGGCATTCCCGCCACTTCGCGCGTGAAGGAAGGCGCGTGGGCCCTCGTGTCGTGGATGAGTTGCCTGGAAGCAATGATACTTTAAACCGAGTTCCAGGCATCGGTGGCCCGCGCAACTGGAAATGTGTTTTTCCCCCTGCTCCA
>CAZTAB010000107.1:0-2034 GCA_964611475.1 uncultured Verrucomicrobiota bacterium
CGCCTGATGCAGGAAGTGCGCGCCGCCTACCCGCACTGCGCGATCGAGACCGAACAGTTCAACATGCTCACGGTGAAATACTCCAGCTTTGCCCTCAGCCAGATGCCGCTGGGTCATCCGATGACCGGGTATCTGTTCAGCACCTTCATCAAGATCCTGCCGGAAGCGCACACATCGGCGCCCAACAACATCAACATGTACGCGTCCATCGCCCACTGGGGATTTCTCACACCCCCCATACGCGTGGAAGACGAATCATGGATGGCGGTGGGAAGAGAATTTCAAAAACACGGATTTCGCCCCGATCTCAACCTGGAACGAGCGCGGGCCGATCGGTATGAAGCACATTGGTCGCACGGTGTCTATCCCGTGTTCGAAGGTCTGAAGAAAGGCGCATGGACCAAGATTTTCGGTTACACGGGAAAGAATGGCGGCAAGGCCTGGTACGAAATGCAGACCGACCGCATTGCCTTCGCCGTCTACGAGCCCGGCAAAGAAGTGCGTCGGGTGGGGACTCGGGTGGCGGGATACGGAACATGGGAAGGCCCGGGGAGCCTTGTCCACGTGGAACTGGGCTCCGAAGTGGAAGCGGTCTGGCATCTTTACAACGACACGACGCAACTCGGTCTCAACCCCGATTTGTCGTACGTGCTCGATGAAACGCGCACGCTCCCGCAGGACGCGTTTCATGTGACCCGAGTGCCGGACGATTTCGCTCTCTGGCACCACCGGCAGTCCCACATGGCGTCGCAACTCAGCGATCCGGACGGCAACTAGGCCATGATCCACTGCGTGGGCAACGGGCCGATCGAGGCCTACGTCCCGGAAGGTTGGCGCGCGTTCGTGGACGGGGTGGAACTGATTCCCGACCCGGTCACGCGGATCGTGGTCGGGGAGCTTCGGAGTGACGATCATCCGGAACTGGGTGAGGCCATCGTTTCAATCGTCGAGACTGACAACGAAGCGACCCGGTTGATCGCCGACAAGATCAACAAGTTGAATGTGCTGCGCTCTAAAATCATCGCATTCCGCAAGATGGACAATGTGCTGGAGGGCCGGTGGGTGGATCTGCCGTGGAGCCAGCCGAACGAACAACGAATCTGGCACGTGGGACAACACGAACGAATGGAATATCCGGCGGACGGCCCATTGCGACAGCCCTACCGGGTGAACGCGTTCTACAACAAAACCAGCGGGCGCGGCGTCATGCTTGGCCGGCTGCCGCCGGACCGGAGAATCCGGTTGGTCGGCGGCTATAGCCTACGGAGTGACGCAAGTCAATTGACTGGCAGGGACGGCACGGTGCGAATCAACGGCAACGAGGTTGTCTTTCTCGGTGCCGGCGAAAGACCCTTTACGATGATGACGCTCGATGTGGATCTGTCGCACCTCGCTGGAGAGCACATCATGCTCGAATTCGCTGTCGAAGGAGCCGTGGGCAGCGTGTTCGCCGGGGACTGGTACGATCCAAGAATTCTGGTGGAGTAGTTTGCCCACGGAACATACGGACGGCGTTTATGCCGGAGGAATCAGCTCAACCTGTGATAATGAAGTTCCAGGAGCGTAGGGTTCATTCGTCTGCCTCCTTGGTTAAGATGCGCAGACTAACATTGTTCATGGGCCAGTTTTCCGAGGCCCAACCAAACTCTTTCTATTGAATTCACAATATTACCTTTCTACCAGATTTATAACTTTCACGAACCGCCATAGCTATATCAAATGAAGCAATTGCGTCATTGATTCCAACCGGCATTGGTAAATCACCAAAATATGCGTCTAGAAACTCTTTCACCTGTCGTCTGTTTCGTGCTTCCCCTCCCTCATCATTCGGATCAAACACATCCCATGTATAAACTTCATCCGGTACTCTCAACCGGGTTTTAAAAACTTTGACATGCGTATCCTAGCCCCATTCATAATAAATGCTAAGATTTTCCATATTAATAGTTCCAAACTGAACATTGCGATGTGTGCACTGAGACAGATTTAGAACAGCCAGGCCACCATTGTTGAATTCAAAAGCTGCGTTTAGTT
>CAZTAB010000108.1:0-10547 GCA_964611475.1 uncultured Verrucomicrobiota bacterium
CGTTTTCCGCTACCCGTTTGCTGGTGGTTGGGTTCGCCAGCGTTTGTGCAGCCAGATCCATTGGGCGGGGTGTTCACGAATCATGCCCTCGATGATCTTCGTACATTTTTGAGTGTGCGCGTGAAGTGATTCCGCGGACCGGTCGGGTGGTGGGGGGATCGCGTGCTGAATGAATAAATCATACCCGTAGTCCGGCCTCCGGATCGTGAAGATCGGGTAGACGGGGCGGCCGGTGACTGCCGAGAGCAGAGCCAGGCCAAGCGTCGTACAGGCAGGCTTGCCAAAAAAGTCGACGAAGGTTCACTCGGTGTCGATCATGTTCTGGTCGAGGATCATGGACACGAATCCGCGGTGCTTGAGCCGCTGGATACACTCCTGAAAGGATGCGCCGGCCGACAGGGTCGTCACCTGCATGCACTCTCTCGAGCGCGTGACGAATTGTTCCACGGCGGTGTTACGGAACCGCTTCACCACCACCGCGCTCGGGCAATCCGTCATCGTGGTGATAAAGCCGCACAACTCCCAATTCCCCAGATGGGCCATCAGCAGCAATGCGCCCTTGTCGTCCGTGGTCGCCTCCTTGAGCAGATCCGGGTTATGGACGTCGACCAGGGGTTGGAAATCTTCCATGCCGTTGACGAGCACCCGGAATTGGTCGACGAGGGTCATGCCGAGGTGCTGGTACATCTGCGTGGCGATGATATGCCTTTCCGATCCGCTCTGCTCGGGGAGGCATTCGGTGAGCGTCCGGGCAAGCAGGCGCCGGCGGTATCGAAACACGTGACAGGCAACCTTGCCCCCAAATCGGCCCAGCCACAGGGCGGCGGGCCGGGGCATTGCCGCGACAATACGGGCGATTAGTCCGATGATCAGTGACATCAATGCGTTTTCCGCCCATTTTTGAATTTTTTGTTTGAGGCGTCTACCATTGCGTGAGGATCATTTACCTGATGGAGATCATCAACACATAATCTGGTTTGAGTGCGGAAATGGAAACAGGGCAGACCATTCGAGCCGCCGCGGTGATTGGCGGGTTCACGACCTTGAGCCGGATCCTCGGACTTGTCCGGGATGTGCTTATGGCGGGAATTTTCGGCACTTCGCTCGCCATGTCCGGGTTTGTCGTCGCATTCACCATTCCGAATCTCTTCCGGCGCCTCTTTGGTGAGGGCGCCCTTTCCGCGGCGTTCGTGCCGGTTTTTGTTGCGCTGCGGAACAAGGAAGGCGAAGCATCGGCCTGGCGGCTTGCGCGCGGCGTGTTCTCCCTGCTTTTCGTCATCCTCTCCCTGTTGTGTCTGGCAGGCATGCTCATGGCGCAGGTCGGAGCGGTCGTGGCGGAGCCGGGCACCAGGATGGCGGTAATTCTTTCCCTTCTGCGGATCATGTTGCCGTACATGATATTCATTTGCCTCGTGGCGTTGTCCATGGGCGTCCTCAACTCCTTCTACCGGTTCGCGTTGCCCGCGGCCACGCCCCTGCTTCTCAACCTGTTCTGGATTGGCTCGTTGATATTCCTGGTCCAGCCCTCCCAACGATCCTCTGTGGAATCCATCCATACCGTGGCGTGGGCGGTCCTGGCGGCGGGCGCCGTCCAACTGGCGGTTCAGCTTCCCGCCCTGTGGCGTGTTGGCTATCGCCCGGGATTCTCCTGTGACCTTCGTGATCCGGAATTGCGCCGCGTCATCATGCTGATGGGGCCGGCCGCGCTCGGGCTTGCCGTGGCGCAGGTGAACGTCTTCATTGACAAGCTGCTGGCCGTCTGGGTCGGCAACTGGGCTCCCGCTGCGCTTTTCTACAGTGAACGCCTGATCTATCTCCCCCTTGGCATTCTCGCCACATCCTTCAGCACGGTGCTTCTTCCCGTTCTATCCGGACATGCGGCAGACCGGAATGATGAACAACTGCTCGAGCAGATCGGCTCCGCGCTTCGCCACGTTCTTTTCCTGATGGTTCCCGCAGCCGCGGGGCTTCTCTGCCTTGCCCGTCCCATTGTCACACTGCTTTTCCAGTGGGGCGAGTTCGGCAGCCTCTCGACGACGCAAACCGTATGGGCTCTGCAATTTTACTCCGCTGGGCTGGTGATGTTCAGCCTGACCAAGGTGTTCGTTCCCGCCTTCTATGCGCACCAAGACACGCGAACGCCGGTGGTGATTGCTGTGGCGTGCGTCGGACTGAACTTCGTGCTGAACATTGTGTTTGTTCTGACCTGGCCGGCTCCCATTCGGCATGCGGGCCTTGCCTTCGCCACCGTTCTTGCGTCCGCCGTCAACGGTGGAGTCCTCGCATGGTTCGTCAACCGGCGGTTTGGGTCGCCCGGCTGGAGGAAAATAGTGGTCTCGTTTCTCAAGTGCCTGGCTGCAGCGGTCGTCATGGCCATCGCGGCCCGGTGGACCTATGACTTCGTATATGGGTTCCGATCGGGAGGGGCGCTCCCGATCAAGTACTACCAGTTTGTCGGGGTCGCCGCGGCCATCGTGGCCGGGCTTGTCGTGTATACGGTCACATCATGGGGGCTGCGAATCGAGGAGCTGCGGGGATTTGTCGGGCTTGTCTTCCGCGGCAGGCGGCGAAAGTGAGTACCCTTGGTGAATTCCTGGCCGATGCCGCCCGCCGTCTCGGCGAGGCCGGAGTGGACGAGGGGAATCTTGTCGCCGCCTGGCTCGCCGCGGAAGGCACGGGCATTCCCCGTCTGGAATTGCCGCTGCATGCGAATCGTATGCTTTCCCGCGAAAACGCGAGGGAACTCGAGGAGTTTCTCCGGCGCCTCCTTTTGCACGAGCCGCTGCAATACGTTCTCGGACACACCAGTTTCCTCGGAGACCGGATCCTGACCGACAGGCGCGTTTTAATACCCCGCCCGGAGACGGAAGTCCTGGTGGAGAAGGCCGGCGAGTTCTGTGCGGGCAGGGAGGAGGGTGTGATCTACCTCGCGGACATCGGAACGGGATCGGGGTGCATCGCCATCGCCCTTGCCCGGCGGAATCCGGGCGTGCGACTGGTAGCAGTGGACATTTCGCCCGGCGCGGTTTTGCTGGCGAAGGAGAATATCCGGAGGCATCGGCTTGAGGATCGCGTGACGGTGCTCGAAGGGGATCTGCTCGCGGGCGTGGGCCCGGCATATTTTGAGGCGATCGTCGCCAATCTGCCCTACGTTTCGAAATCCGAGCTGGAATCGCTGCCCCGAAATGTGGCGGACTTCGAACCCCGCGTGGCTCTGGATGGAGGACCGGCGGGCCTCGATCTGTTTTACCGGCTGGTTCCCCAGGCAGCCACCCGGCTGGTGCGATCGGGCCGCCTGTTTCTCGAGATCGGCGAGGAGCAGGCCGGAGCGCTTCGCCGGATTCTCCTGGAGAATGGTTTCCAGGATATTCGTGTGCACCAAGACCTGTCGGGCCGGGAGCGGGTTGTAGAGGCTTGTGTTCGAGCGGAAGATAGGTGAATGGTGGTTTATGTCGAGGCGTTGAATCCATGTTCGAATCACTTACAAAATCGCTGAACGGGGTATTTCGAAACGTTCGTGGCCGGGGGAAGTTGTCCGAGAAAAACGTGAAGGACGCCTTGCGTGAAGTACGGATGGCGTTGCTTGAAGCCGACGTAAATTACAAGGTCGCGAAGGATTTCATGCATCGGGTGAAAGAAGAGTGCTTGGGCACTGAAGTCCTCGAGAGCGTCACGCCCGGACAGCAGTTTGTGAAAGTTGTGCACGAGGAAATGATCGCCCTGCTTGGAGGGGAGATCACCCAGCTCGATTCGTCGGACAAGCCCATGGCGATCATGATGCTGGGTCTTCACGGTGCGGGGAAGACGACCACTTGCGGAAAACTCGCCCGGAGGCTCAAGAAGGAAGGCCACAACGTGGTGCTGGTGGCCTGCGACATCCGTCGTCCGGCGGCGGTCGATCAGCTACGTATTCTGTCCGAACAGGCCGGGGTCGGGCTTGTTACGCCGCGTGCAGGTGAGTCGGTGCCCGAACTTGGCCGGCGCGCCCGCGAACATGCGGCGGGGTCGGGTTTTTCCGCAGCCATCTATGATACTGGCGGCCGGTTTCAAATCGACGATGAACTGGTCGGCGAACTGAAGGAGCTCAGGAGCGCGGTGGACCCGAGAAATGTGCTCCTGGTTCTGGATGCGGCGATTGGGCAGGAGTCGGTTGATGTCGCGACATCGTTTCACGAGGCGGTTCAGTTGACCGGGCTTGTGCTCACCAAGTTGGATGGCGATGCGCGTGGCGGGGCGGCGCTTTCTGTGCAGGCCGTAACCGGCTGCCCGATTTTGATGGTCGGAACCGGTGAGCGGGAAGAAGACTTTGAGCCGTTTCATCCGGACCGGATGGCCTCACGAATCCTCGGGATGGGGGACGTTGTGTCCTTGGTCGAGAAGGCTCAGGAAGCCATCGACGAGGATGAAGTGGCCCAGATTGGAGAGCGATTCAACAAGAATAAACTCAACCTTGAGGATTTCCTGAAGCAGATCCGCCAGATGAAGAAGCTCGGACCGCTGGAGAACCTGCTGGAGCTGATGCCGGGCATGTCCGACATCTCCGAGCAAATGCGGGGGGACATGATGGGTCAGTCGGCGGATGGGATGAAACAGGCCGAAGCGATCATTCTCAGCATGACGCCCGAGGAGCGTTGCAAGCCCGACATCATCAACGGGAGCCGCCGCCGGCGCATCGCTGCGGGGTGCGGACTGGAAGTTCGGGATGTGAACCGAATGCTGAAAAGCTTCCAGGAAGCAAAGAAAATGGGAAAAAATATGAAAAAAATGCAAAAAAAGTTGCTTCGCATGGGCCGGTTGCGTTAAAGAGGCCGATTCATTTCACCCTCCGGCAGGATCGCGGGAGGGACTGCAGGAGAAAAATCATGGGAATACGAGTCAGATTGCGCCGAATGGGAAACCGGAACCGGCCCTTCTACCGCATTGTGGCGGCGGATGCGCGCACCTCCACGATTGGCCGCGTGAAAGAGACTCTTGGCTGGTATGATCCGGAAAAGGACGGCGTTAATTTCAAGTTGAACTTGGAGCGGGTTGATTATTGGCAGGGCAACGGCGCGCAATTTTCCGACACCGTACGGAGCATCGTGAAAAAGGCGAGGAAACTGCCCCCGGAAGAGGCTGCCCCGGAGCCGGTAGCGGTCGAGGTGCCTGTGGTAGAGCCCGCATCCCCCGAACCGGCACCTGAGACCGCGGTCGAATCGGAGTCGGAGGAGTCCTGAACTCACTGCGTTCCACGGGTAACCAAGAGAGCCCCGCCCCGGCGTGCCTTGGCGCACCTGCAGAGAGGGTGGGAACCTCGTCCGATACGCATCCTCCTTCGAACTCGCAATGGCTCTCTTCCTCTCCAGGTCACGACGAGAATCTGATCCTGTTGGCGTATTCTCTATCCAACCCATGGCCCGGCGCAGGCTCACGGCCGGAACGTGGCGGATCGAATCTGTAATTCACATGCTAATTCCATTCGTCCGTTGAAAGACCTTATCCAAACGATCGCTCGACACGTGGTCCAGCATCCGGACGAAGTTTCCATCTCCGAGGTGATCGGGGAGAAAACCTTGATCTACGAGGTTCGGTGCAATGCATCCGATGTTGGCAAGGTCATCGGGAAGAACGGCCGCACCATTGCCGCGATGCGCACCCTGGCAATGACCGCTGCCTCCCGGGACGACAAGAAGGCCGTGGTCGAAGTGGTGCAGTAGCGCGTCGGCGGCCATGAGCGCGCGCCTAACAATCGACGTTGTCACAATATTCCCGGATATGCTCGACGGGTTCGTCCGCGAGAGCATGATCAAGCGGGCGACGGAGGCCGGCCAGGTTTCGATTCGGACCGTGAATCCCCGCGACTTTACGAGCGATGTCCACCGCACGGTCGATGACCGTCCGTACGGGGGGGGGCCTGGCATGGTCATGAAGCCCGAGCCGCTGGTGGAAGCGGTTGAGTCGATCCGCGGAGACGCGACCCGCACGATCTTGATGTGCCCCCAGGGGCCCCCGTTTGCTCAAGCTGCGGCGCGAAGGCTTTCCGGGGAATCGCACCTGGTTTTCATCGCCGGCCATTACGAGGGGGTTGACGAGCGTGTGCGGATGCTGGTGGTCGACGAGGAAATCTCGATCGGTGACTATGTCTTGACCAATGGCGCATTGCCTGCGGCGGTGGTGATCGATGCCGTGGTCCGGCTGCTGCCGGGAGTTCTCGGGGCGGGGCCGGAGGCGCACGAGCAGGAGTCCTTTTCCGAAGGTCTTCTGGATTACCCGCAGTACACGCGTCCGGTGACGTACCGCGGGCTCGAGGCGCCGGAGATTCTACGTTCTGGAGACCACGGGGCTGTGGCGAAATGGCGAAGCGAGCAGGCGCGGTCGAAAACCAGATCTCGGCGTCCCGATCTACTCGAAGAATAGGCCGAAATGCGAGGAATCCATCTTTTTTGTTCCGAATTGCCTGCCGGAGGCGTGACAGGAGACGAGATCCGGCTAGGATCGCGCCTCTTCAAATCCCTGAGAGGCAACCGATGAAATCGTCGATTTTGGATAAAATTGAGAACGAGCAGCGAAGGAAATCCCCTCATTCTGATTTCCGATCCGGTGATACCGTGAAAGTCTTTGTAAAGATCCGCGAAGGGGAGAAGGAAAGAATCCAAGAGTACTCGGGTGTGGTCATTGGATTTGACGGGGGCGGCTCGACGGAGACCTTCACCGTTCGCCGGATTTCGCATGGGGAGGGCGTGGAAAGAGTTTTTCCTTTACACTCGCCCAACGTGACAAAGATTGAAGTGACGCGGCATGGGAAAGTGCGGCGCGCCAAGTTGTACTATCTCCGCGATCGCACCGGCAAAAAGGCCCGGGTCAAGGAACGGCGTGTTTAAACGGCGCGGTTCATTGGACTGACCAGGAAACACTCCTGGTATTCCGCCATGCGCTCCTTGCCTTCCTCCGGGCTTGAGGGCTGATTGCCACCAAGGTCTGTAATCATTAATTGCGGCATTTGTTTCCTTTCCCACTGTTGGCCGGAGGTGGGGCAGGGTTGCTGGACCATTCCATCTGCGCTCCGTCTCGCGTAGTGTCGTTGTCATGATCCTCCTTCACCGTACAAAGCGACTTTCATTGCGGTGATTGCGAACGTAATTCCACGACAATGGGAATCGCGGTGTGGCGGATGAGGTGCACGAGAAATCCAGATTGTTCGCCGTGCGAATTTTCCTGAGTCTTCCATCTTTCATAGATCATGTCGCCCGCCGGAAAAGAACGGGACCACAACGACCCGGCACCCTTGTTTTACCGACCCGGGAGGTTTACAGGAGGGGTTTTATCGGGAAGTCCACCCTTGGTGGAACTCTCTGGGCTTCATGCTTCAATCCTGCCTTGGCCTCTGATATTTTCCCATAATCGAATTTGCGCAGTTTCGGGTGCTGGCCGAACTGCAGCGGCTGATGACGCCAGAGTGATATTGAGATGCTTGAGTACGAACTGCAGGCATGGAAGTCGGGGCACAGCGGGGTCGCCGGTGTCGACGAGGCGGGTAGAGGTCCGCTTGCCGGTCCGGTGGTTGCGGCAGCCGTGCAAATCGAGCGCGGATTCCTCGAGCGGGAACAGGATGGGCTGTTGAGGGGGATGAATGACTCGAAAAAGCTCACGGCTGTGCAACGGGAGTCCCTTAATGGGGTCCTCACCGCTTGTGACGCTGTCGAGTATGCGGTTGGGGTGGCGTCAGTAGAGGAGATTGACGCAATGAATATCCTGCGGGCAACCCACACGGCGATGGCCCGTGCCGTGCAGGGGCTTCCGCACCGGCCCCAGTTTGTGCTGGTGGACGGACTGGCCGTGTCTGGGTTGCCGTGCGAATCGCGCGCGATTGTGCGGGGGGACAGCCGGAGCCTATCCATTGCTTCGGCCAGCATCGTGGCGAAAGTTTGGCGGGACCGGCTGATGGTCGAACTGGACCAGGAGTATCCGGGATACGGGTTTTCGAGAAACAAGGGGTACGGTACCCGGGAACACGTGGAGGCGCTGCGGCGGCAAGGGCCCTGCGTGCACCATCGCCGGAGTTTCTCTCCGGTTTCGCAGCTTCAATTCGATCTGGAAGGTGGCGCATGAGAGCATCGTTTAGGCGGTGGTTCGGGCAATTGGGCGCCGATCGGCCAGAACATCTGGAGACAGGGACGTGGGGCGAAAAGGAGGCCGAGAAATTCCTCAAGTCGAAAGGGCACAAAATTCTTGGCCGTAACATTCGGGTTGGGCGCCGGGATGAAATCGACCTGATCGTGAGGGAGGGCGAGCACCTGGTCTTCGTGGAGGTGAAGACCAGACGCGATGCCGACTTCGGTGCACCTGCCACTGCCGTCGACCGCCGGAAGCGGTTTGCCTTGTCCCGGGCCGCCATTAGGTACATCAGGAAGCTGCCGAGACCGCCTGCTTATGTTCGGTTTGATATTGTCGAGGTGGTGGGAACCGTTCACAGGGGCGTGGAATCCATCCAGCATTTGCCGAACGCGTTTCCCCTGTCCAGTCCCTACCGTGTGCCGATCCTTGGTCAATCGGGAAAGTAGTCTCCCATCCGGTTTCGACCCTTTCCGGAAGATGTTCGAATCTTCCGGCGAGCTTTCTGCACCCCCTCCTCCCGGTATTCCAGAAACCGGTCGCAGGATATGATCGTCGCTCCGGCGGCGGTTACAATGTTGATGATCGCCCGGTCGGACGTCACGACGGTGAATTCCGTGGCTGTGCTCGACTGCGAAATCATGCACTCGATCACCGAGTCGGCGGAATGGCCTGGCCCGCTGAAAAGGACGACAACGCCAGCATCCTCAAACCCGTCGCCCGTTCCGGTCTTTCCGTCGAAGACGATGGTGATCGTATCGGCGAAGGCATTGCCGGCTGCCGCAATATCCCGCACCATCCGTTGGCGAGCCAGCGACAGGTTGTCCTGGATAAGATGCGTGAGGGTTGGATCCCGATGCATCAGGCAGTATCCATCTATGACTAGGTGTTTGGTGTTCATGCTGTTGCCGGGGTTCGGGGTTCGCCGCTCTGCGGTGTTTTGGATGAGCCCGGATCCACTAGCTTCCTATAGCTTGGGCTTCCAGTTCGAGCGGTGCAAGGGAAGAACGTTAGGAGGCGTGCCTGCGGGAGACGTCTTCTTTTTCCTGTTAGCTGTCCTCGCTCAATGGCGGCTGATTCAAGCGGGATCGGCGGGCTGACCCAACGAGCAGGACAACCCGGGAGTTCGACGGGTTGCAGACTCCGGGAATCATCTGCCCGGACAAAAAACACTTGCATGGCAGGCGAAATGCTGTAATATAAATGTATTATGAGTCGTGGTTCGTGGCATTGGCACTGGAAAGCGAGGGTCCCCCGGCGGAGGCCTTGACGGTCTTGTGTTGCCTGGAGGACCCCGGTGTTTCACCGGGGTTTTTTTATGCCTTGATGGGGTGAACCAATATGCTGGCCAAGAGAATTATACCCTGCCTGGATATTGCGAATGGCCGGGTCGTGAAGGGCGTTAAGTTTGTCGAACTTCGAGACGCTGGCGACCCGGTGGATGCCGCGCGTGCCTATGAGGCGCAGGGCGCGGACGAGTTGACCTTTCTGGATATCACTGCATCTCACGAAGAGCGGGATACAATCGTTGACGTGGTCCGTTCCGTCGCGGCCCAGGTTTTCATGCCCCTGACGGTAGGTGGCGGCGTCCGCAACGGCGACGATATTCGAAAGCTCCTGCAGGCGGGTGCCGACAAGGTGTCGCTGAACACAGCGGCAGTGGCTGCCCCTGAGATCGTGGGAGAAACAGCGGACCAGTTTGGCAGCCAGTGCATTGTGGTCGCGATTGATGCCCGCCGGAATCCGGATGTCGGAGGCTGGAATGTTTTTACCCACGGCGGTCGCCGGGACACGGATCGGGATGCGGTCGAATGGGCGCGCGAGGTGGTGGACCGGGGCGCGGGAGAGATCCTGCTGACCAGCATGGATGCGGACGGCACAAAAGCCGGCTACGACCTGGAGCTGACGGCGGCGATCAGTGACGCGGTTTCCGTGCCGGTGATCGCTTCCGGAGGGGCCGGTACTCTTGCGCATCTGCACGAAGCCATCACCACCGGGAAGGCCGATGCCGTTCTTGCCGCGTCCATTTTCCATTTCGGCGAGTTTACCATTCAACAAACCAAGGAATATCTTCGGGACAGGGGAGTGGAGGTCAGGCTATGAGTACATTGGAAGAAGGTTTGGTGTTACAGCTCGATTTCAAGAAGCTGAAGAAAGTGGCCACCATCGGGGCGGATGTCCTCCCGGTGGCGATTCAAAATGCGGATACCCGGGAGTTGATTCTGGTTGCCTATACGAATGAGGAGGCATTTGTAAGGTCCCTTTCCACCCGGACGCTTGTGCTCTGGAGCACATCACGCAATGAACTGTGGGAGAAGGGCAAATCGTCTGGAGAAACGTTCGACCTGGTCGAGGCGAGGGTCAATTGCGAACAGAATTCGCTGCTTTACCTGGTTCGGCCCCGGCGTGGGGATATCTGCCATACGAAGAATAGGGGGGGGGGACCCCGGATCTGC
>CAZTAB010000109.1:0-16292 GCA_964611475.1 uncultured Verrucomicrobiota bacterium
GGTGGCGGGGTCTTCGTTTTTCTTTGTCGGTCTGGGGGTGGGGTCGGGGGGGGGGTTTGGGGGGGCGCCCCACTGCGGGGTGCTGCTTGATCTGGCGGACTACCTGGCCCTCGCACGGCATAGCGTCGCAGCTCCCTGTCGGCCGGCGCATGTCCCGGTTATCATTCAGCCTAACGGGTCCGAGAAGGGAAAGCACCTGAGCGGCCACGATGCCAGGCCACGAACGCAAGCACTGGCCGAAGCCGTCCCACAGTTTCTTGATTGTGGCGTTCAAGTTCTCGGCGGTTGTTGCGGAACAGATCCGGGAGACATTCGGGCCATGTCTTGCGCGATGATGAGGCAAGGTCGAAACGGAGGGTAACTGTAGAATCAACCGTCGGACACGTCCCACAGATCAGGCCGGTTCAACCCCGACCTATTCGATGAAAGCCGACGTGCCCAACAAGCGAGCGGACAGCAATCCGCCAGAACTGTGGGCGATAATCCCCACGCCACGGTCTTTTGTAACGTGAGGAGGACTGCAAATGAATAGCAAGCAAAACCAAACCAGCTCGTGGCGCAAGGATCATGTGGAGACCGGGTTTTACCCGCCGGCGACGTATCTTCTGATCGATGATCTGTACGTGGGGAAAATGGACCGGGTGCGCCGCTCGCCGGGTGCACCGAAGAAGCATCCGGGCCAGATCATCGTTCCGGATCATCCCTGGGAGGGACAATTCGTCTGGTGCCACAGCGGATTGGTGTACGACGACGAGGAAGAGCTCTTCAAATTCTGGTACCACTGTCATGACCCGGCATACGGCAGAAGACACCCGGTGATCTGTTGGGACAGTCGTCCGGCCTACGCAGTCTCCGGGGATTGTTTCTCGTGGGAGAAACCTTCGCTGGGCGTGGTTTCCTGGAAGGGATCGAAGCAAAACAACCTGGTCCGGTTTCCGCCCTATGGCGGAGACGGGCCGCTCGGCAGCGTATTTCGCAATCCCGATCGCTTCGACCCGAACCGGTTTTTGGCCATGGGTATGGCCCGCTTCCGAACGCCGAAGGGCGAACGCCCCCAGTACTGGTTTGATGGAAATGGATACCAGCTGAAAAAGAAGAACGCCTCCGACATACCGGCTACGTGCGGATTCTATGTCTATGGGTCCAAAGACGGATTCACCTGGAAGCGCCGATCCCGTTACGGGATGAGCAACACCATCAACACCGACAATATGATGGCGCACGGATTCGACCCGGATCTGAACAAGTGGATCATCTGGGGGCAGACGCGCACCTGGGACAAGTTTCGGACCATCGGCGTCAGTTTTGCGGATGATCTGGACCACATCCCCTACCCGCAGGAAATCCTCACACCGGATGAACAGGATCCGCCCGAATGTCAATTCAACCACATGGTTGCGCTGAAGGTGCCGGGCGGATACGCAGGCCTGGTCGTCGACTATCGCCCGTTGGAGGGGTGCAAGAAGGAGCCGCAACTCGCCTTCAGTCGCGATGCGCGCCACTGGACCCGGCCGGCGGGCCGGGATCCGTTCATTCCGGCCGGCGAGCGCGGGGACTGGGACGAAATGAACGTGTTTGCCCACAACCCCGTGCAGGTCGGCGACGACATTTTTATTGCCTACCACGGAAGCATCACCGGGAATGGTTCCTGGTTTCCCGTGCAGAAGAACGGCCGGACCACCTACGTCAAGGTCGGCGGCTGGGGCAGTCCCCTGCCTGATGGGCGATTGAATCTTCCCGGTATCGGGCTGGCGACCCTGAAGCGCGACCGCTGGGCCTGCATCGAGCCGGTGCATCGTACGGGGACGCTCCACACGAAACTCATGTACTGGGCAAATCGCGAGTTGCGAATCAATGCCGACGCCCGCGGCGGCGCGGTCCGCGCCGAATTACGGGATCATCATGGGAAAATCGTTCCCGGCTTCTCGTTGGCGGAGTCTGATCCGTTCACCGGCGATTCGCTGGACCGGCGTCTATCGTGGCGGGGGAAGCGGATGCTACCGAAGAAGATGGTGGGCACCGCCCACAGCCAACCGACGGTGGGGCGATTGATGTCAATCCGCTTTCACCTGGAGCGGGCGAAATTGTATTCCTTTTCCTGCTAGAAGGTTCTGCGGAATGAATTCCGCGCTTCCGCTACCAGGCAGCGAGGGCTTCAGCCGTGTCTGTGCCCGCGGACTTTAGTCCGCAGTGCGCATTCACTACTATTCTGCATGGTGAAATTCATTTCAACGATTGCGGCGCTGGCATTCTGCGTAATACCGGCATTTTCCGCCGAGCCCGAACCAATCACCCTCCGCGCATACGGGGTGCCGACCGGATCGGGCGGCGACGTCGAGGATCTCGCGCTCCTGGAAATTATGGAGGTTTTCCGGGAACGCTTTCCACACATCAAGCCGGTCTCGTCGCATGGGCTCAGGATCCCCGGCCGCACCATGGATGTAATTCCCCTGATGCAGATTGCCGGGGACATTGCCCCGGATGTGATGTTTGTCAACTTCCGCCAGTCGGACACCTATATTCAGAGTAAGTTTCTCTTTCCCCTGGAAACCTATGTCGAAGCATCGGTCGGTGTGGAAATTTCCGGCGGGCACCTTCTCGAACTGCCGGACTACCTGCAGCAGATTCGCCAGGCGCCCGGTTACGCTGAAGAGATAAAGGATCGTGTGCCGAACCCCTGCTGGGAAGTGATGCGCAGGCCCTGCCCTTACGCGGAAACCTGCCCGTACCTGGACGAACGCGGCGAATCGCCCGCGCCCCGGCACTATCACATCTGGTCCTACCCCATCGGGCCGTTGCTCGGCGTGATCTATTATCGGTGGGACTACTTCCACGAAGCGGGCCTGCCGGACCGGCCGCCGGCGACGCTCGACGAGCTGATGGAATGGAGCCGGAAAATCCACAATCCGGAAGAGGGTCGATATGGCCTGTTGATCCGCCACGGCAACCTCTGCTGGAACACGACCAGCTTTCTCTATGCCTACGGCGGACGCCTGGTCGAGCAGGACAAAGAAGGGAATTGGCATTGCACGTTCGACAGCGAAGCGGCGGTCAACGCGTACTACTATTTTGCCCGCCTGTGCCTTGAGCCGTACGAGAACGAGCATGGCCGGTTCGAAACCTCCATCTATCTTCGACCGATCGGAACCGAGGGGGACGAGGACCTGTACGCAATGCAACTCCACTATCTCTACTACCAGAATTTCGGCCGGCACGACCCGGCGAAATATCGTCTCGGCGCAACGCCCAAGGGCCCCGGCGGGCTGCGGGGCAATGAATTCAACAGCATGATGCTAGGGATCTATGCGGGACTGGAAGACGATCCTGCGAAACGCCGGGCGGCATGGGAGTACATCCGGTTCTACGAGGGAAAGGAAGCGCAACGCATCAACGCCAGGCATCTCGTGGAGCACGGATTTGGTCATTTCCTGCGTCGTGATCTTCTTGTCGCCTCTGGCTTCCCGGAATATGTCCGACGTGTCCCGCGCGAGTGGGAAGAAGTTCTCCAGCAATGCCTCGAAGGCGGTGTGCCAGAGCCTTACGGAACCAACTGCCAGAAGATCTACACCTACGTCGAGCGCGCTCTTGAACAGATTCGAACGGATCCCCAGGTTGGCGCGGCAATACACGACGGAGATGAATCCGCGGCAAAAACGCGGATTGGCGCAATCCTGAGCGCCGCTGTGGAGCGCACCAACCGGAAGATGATGAATATCTACTCCCCGGAGGAAGTTGTATTCCGCAACCGGGTGGCAATGGCTGTCGCCGCCGTGATCGTGATTCTCTTTGCCGTGTTGTTCCGTCACGTTTTCAGGACATTCGCAACCAACTACGGAGAGATGCATCCAGCGCTCGACGGCCCTGCTCGCAGCGGGTGGCAGATTATGCGTTACGCCAAGCCCTACCTTTTACTCCTGCCCGCTCTCGGGTTGATTGCGATCTGGGCGTACTACCCGCTTGTGCGGGGGGGTGTTATGGCCTTCCAGAACTACAACGTTCGCGGATTCAGCGAATGGGTCGGGATGAACAACTTTGCAAACATCCTGTTCGATCCGGAGTTCTGGTTCGCGATGTGGATCGCGCTGAAATACACGATCGGATTCATGGCGCTGGGATTCGTCGCGCCGATTGTCCTGGCCTTTCTGCTCACGGAGGTTCCGAAAGGGAAAATTCTCTTCCGCCTGGTTTACTACCTGCCCGCTGTCCTGTCGGGGGTGGTTGTGATCTTTCTATGGAAAGGCTTTTATGGTCCGGACGGCGTGATGAACGACATGCTCAACGGTGGGATCGCCGTTCTAAACCTCGTCCCCGGCGTCGAGCTGGAGCGAGTACAAATCGCCTGGCTGGAGTCGCCCCGGTGGGCGCTGCTCGCCGGGCTGCTGCCGGTGGCCTGGGCCGGTATGGGCCCGGGATGTCTCATCTATCTCGCCGCTCTGAAGACCGTTCCCGAGGAACTCTACGAAGCCGCGGAAGTCGACGGCGCGGGGTTCCGAAGCAAAGTGATGCATGTCGCTCTGCCGGGAATCAAGAGCCTGATCTTCATCACCTTCATCGGCTCGGTGATCGGGGCGATGAAAGGCGGCGGCGAGTTCATGCTGGCCATGACGGGCGGGGGTCCCTACACGCCCTACGGCGCCACCGAAGTGGTTGGCCTCCACATTTTCTGGGAAGCGTTCGCGTTTCTCCGCTTTGGCACCGCTGTTGCCATGGCCTGGGTCGTTGGCTCCTTCCTCATCGGCTTCACCGTGATGCAGTTGCAGCGGTTGAGCCGAATGGAGTTTCGAACCGCAGAGACGGGAAACAGGTAATGCCACTACTGAGTCAGGTCGAATCGAAAAGCTGGAAAGGAAAATCCCTCGTCCTCCTGATCTACGTTTTATTGGTTTCGGGTGCAGTGACCATGCTGTATCCGTTTCTGCTGATGCTCTCGGGCTCGCTTCGCAGCGACGTGGACAGTCGCGAACGTTCCATTCTTCCGAAATTCTGGACGGACGACACGGTCCTGTATCGCAAGTACGTGGATTCCAAATACGGGGGAAACCCCGGCCCGCACTGGGGGCGTTACGTGCCGGATTTGAACAAGCTGGCGCCCCCGGATTCGATGACCTCCCTGTACCTGCAGGAGTTTCTCGCGTGGCGGGAGGACGCTACGGCGTGGGATCTGGGGCACAGCCACGCTCTGCTGTTCCTCCCGACCAACTCCCGGCTGTACCGGAAGTGGGTTGTGGCACAGTTCGATGGCGACATTGGCGCCTTTCGCCGGGAGATCGGACACCCCTTGAACGATTGGAGCCAGCTTGTGCCTCCGCGAACACCGAGGACCCGCTTTCCGGTGGATCAACCGCGCTACACGTCCTGGCGCGAGTTTTCGGAAACGCGTCCAGTTGAGGATCGCCGAGTCACCAACCCGGACGGAGATTTTGTCAGCAACTTCTTGATCCCTCGCTACACCCCGGACATCGAGGCATTGAACGCCCGGTACGGAACCTCGTACCAATGGCACGATGAAATCATGCTTTCTGACCGGGTTCCGGAAGCCCATGGCCCGGCTCGTGCGGACTGGGAAGAGTATGTTCGCCACCATCTACAGCTCGAGTTCATCCGGCTGGATCCGGGCCTGGAGTCCGCCTTTCGCGCCAGCCTGCAGGAGTCGGCCTATCCGACCATCGCCGACTACAATGCCCGTTACGTAACAGCACATCAGTCATTTGAGGAAATCCAACTTTCAGACCGCTTGCCGGACGACCCGATGGAGCGGGTCGACTGGGCTGCATTCCTCACGTCCGACACGCATTGTCCGGCCGAGTCCATCCGTGTGGACGGGCCGCGGCAGGCCTTCGAACGATACGTTGCCGAGCGGCGACGACTCCGCGCGGACGAGCCTCATTCCGTCCGGCTTCCCATTGAAGAAGCTGACTATCACGATCTGATGGCGGCTCGCGCAAAGTGGCGATGGGAATTTACCCGGCGGAATTACGTTCACGTGCTGGAGTACATCTTCCGTCATGGAAACGGCATTCGAAACACATTGATCTACTGCCTGTTAGCAATCGGTACGGCGGTGCTGATCAATCCGCTGGCGGCCTATGCGCTCAGCCGCTACAAGCCGCCGACGATGTATGCCATCCTTCTCTTTTGCATGTCGACCATGGCATTTCCCGGGGAAGTGACCATGATTCCCGCGTTCCTGCTGCTGAAGCGCTTCCCTCTCTGGCCCATCCTCGCCGGCCTGGCCGGTTTCCTTCTGGTCTTCAGTGCACTGGCCCGCTGGCGCCCGGCTTTTCCGGAGCCGGTGCGGATGGTTATTTCGCTTTGTTTCGCGGTTTTCGCGGGAGCCTGGCTGGTCCCGGCCCTGTTGAATCAGCCGCACGTAAGTTTGCTAAACACCTTCTGGGCGCTCGTGCTGCCCGGCGCGGCAAACGGATTCTTCATCTTTTTGCTCAAGGGGTTCTTCGACAGCCTGCCATCGGAATTGTACGAGTCGGCAGAGATGGACGGCGCGGGCGAATGGACGAAGTTCTGGACCATTACCATGACCCTGTCGCAACCCATCCTCGCGGTGATCGCCCTCAACGCGTTCGTCGCGGCGTATAGTGCCTTCATGATGGCCCTGATCATTATACCGGATCCGGAAATGTGGACGCTCATGGTGTGGATTTACCAGTTGCAAACCACGTCGCATCTTTCCGTGCTCTATGCGTCGCTGGTCATCACTGCGATCCCCACATTTCTCGTATTCGCGTTCTGTCAGAATATCATCATTCGAGGCATTGTGGTTCCCGTGGAGAAGTGATGCATTCCCGCATGATCTTTGTCAGCAACGGTCAGGTCTTCGCGTTTCGCGACACCCGCCCGGTCCGGCGCGAAGATGGAAGTGAGCCGTTCGCCGGGAACATGCGGGCAGCAGAGTCATCGGAGCAAACGCATAAACCGCCGGGTTGCCTGTTCCAGGGGACTCGTCCACCATTCAACGCCCCTTCGGGGTAAATCATTCCGGCTTGGGGCCTTCCGGCCCGGGCATAACATGGATGGGCTCGATTCCTTCCCATTCACCAAGCACGCCGTCGACCCCGACCGCCCCGGCAGCATCGACCACCGTGTGTGCCTTGACCCCACGGACCTGCGGCTTCTCGGCGCCGACGCGCTCGCAACAATCTCAGTCAATCACAAGCTCGCCCCACAGGGATGGCCGGATCCGTGCTTCGCTGAAGACGTCCGACACGATCCCTGTGGCCTTGTTCGACCAGTACATGCGCAACTGATTGATTTTCCCGTCCCGGTCCGAATAGATCACGCCCCAATCCGCACGGTACTTCCGGCCGGGGACCGGCTCGATCCCAAGATATGCCAGCGGCACGGAAACCTCCAGCACGTACCCGTCCCTGGTACGCTGCACGGCCGCCTCTGCTTCTGAAACGACTTCCACGATGTCGATGTTCGTTGTGCCGACGGGGGAGGTAAAGTGCGCGGGTTCACTTGTGCCCGGGACCACATACCTGTACGCGATGGCGACCGGCTGGTCATTCCTGACCGTAAACAGGAGCCTCATGTCGCCCGCAATCGGCTGGTCGCCGGCCGGCTTTTCGTCCGCACTCGTGCGTATCTCGAACACGACGGAATCGCCCCCTTTGAATGCCATCTTGAAATCATCATAGGTGTTGAGCATCGGCGAATCGTCCCGGACTCGCCAGCAGAGATACAGGTTCTCGGCGTCGTAGGCGGCCACCGCTTCGGCGCGATGCTGCGTGTCGAAATTCCAGCTCGCCGCGCGCCCTGTAGTCCACTGGTATTCGCGGGGACGCCCATCAATGTTGACTTCGCCCTCAACCAGGGCCACGGGTATCGGCTTGGCTTGTGCGGTTTGGGTCTCTTTCCGGGCGATGACCTCTTGCGCCTCCGAGTAGTCTTCACGAGTGAAGCGGATCGCTTGCGGCGCAATGCGCCTTGTGCTTTCCAGTCCCCTGACCTCGTGTACCAGGGTTGCATTGGAACCCGTTGCAATATAGACTTTCCCGTCGATGCGGTTGCGGAGAAACTGCCCCCCGAACCATTCGGCCCCGCAGGTGGTGTGGTTGAGCGACATGCCGCGGCGTGCTGTCGGCGGCAGCGGCTCGGGCACGGTACGGTGATCCTGGAAAAGGCTGGCCAGATACAGGCCGTCGGTGGTCATGAGAAACGCCTGGCCCGTATTGCCGCTCATGCAGAAGACCTCGCCGATATCCAACTCGACGGAGCCGATGACTTTCAGCGGGCCAATCAACAACCCGGGCTGCGCCTGCGGTGCGCTGTGCGAACCATGCACTCCCGGCCAGCGGTTGGGATAGGTCCATAGCGTCTTGCCTTCCGGCGAGAACATGGTCAGGGGCGACTGATTTGCCAGCACGTTTCCCTGCCCGTCGCACCACGGTGAATTGCAGAACCAGAACGGCTGATTCCTGACAATGAGCGTTGCGCCGGGTCCGTCGTAGGTCGGTGCCCCGCACGCCGTCCACCCCGTAACCGGCATCTTCCAGATCAAGGTGTCCCCCTTGTTGCTGAACGGGTACAGCGTCAGATTCGTTCGATCGAACGCCCATCGCCAGCCGCCGTTCCATTGTCGTGGCCCGTCCACATCGACGGCAAAAAATTCAACCTCTTTTTCCTGCACCCATCCGTCGCCGTTGGCATCGGCCCAGGTGAAATGATTGTCGGGAGGCCACGGCAGCCCCAAGGGTTGCACCTTCTCCTGCAGATACCTTGCCCGGTGGCCCCGGTAGAGACCGTCGAAATACTCCGGAGCCGCTTCGGCTGCCCGGTCGTTCCATTCTTGTCGTGACCAGAAATTCCGGGCCAATAATGGCGGGTTCCTCTTCCAGCCGCGGCTGGCATGGTCGCCGTATTGCACCGATATCAGTGAGTCCATCACGTGCCCGGCCGCGGCCAGCGGTTGGGCGGCCTCGTCATCGAGCCTGCTGATGAAAATCGAGGTGGCCTGGCTGGACACAAGGTAGTCCTGCTCCCCGATGCGAATCACTTCATGAAACAGACCTTCGCGACGCGGTCCGAAGTAGGCATCGGGGTGCGTGGGCCGCCACAGCGTACTCAGTACATCCCATGTCCCTTTTCCCCAGTTCAGCTGCAACAGGTTCCCCATCATGATCGCGCGCGTTGGGTTCATCGCGTTGATTGCACACTCGGTTGCCCCGTACCATGTCGTGCCCAGAAATTCCCTGGCCAGCGTTCCGTCCTGGGACCAGACACTCACGCGGCGCGGCCCATTGTCGTCTTCCGCGACCCAAAGCCGTCCGCGCATGTCCACGGCGAGGCCTTTGGGGAGAAACATCCCGGATGGGTCGTAGGGCCCTTGCAAATGCCTGCCGCCATCGCGCCCGATGGTTCGCACCTGTTCTCCGGTGGAGGAGAAAACCTTTACCTGCATGCTCTCGCGCCAATCGGAAACGTAGATGTTGCCTTCCGGGTCGATGGCCAATCCGATGGGAGCTTGCAAATTTTTCGTGACGACAGGCGTGGCATCGCCTTGCTTGTCGATCCGCACGACGAGGCGTCCGCTGACGGCAAACAGGTCGCCGTGCGGGCCCGTGGCCAGGCCTGCCGGTTTCTTCAGTTCGATTTCTCGAAGGACCTCCCCGCGGTCGGGATCGATCACCAGCAGCTTTTCGTGGTGGTAGAGGGAGGCGTACAGGGCTCCATAGGCCGATGCCAGGCCCATGGCATTGGCCCGGTTCCACTCGGCGTCATGCGCCTTGCGGGCAATGACCGCGCCCTCGTGATCAATTGGTGTGAAGAACGGAACGGGATCGTACTCCAGGATCTTGTGCGTGGCTTTGCCGTCATCAAACGGCACGAAATAACCGGTGGCCGGATCCAGTTTGTGAAGTTGGATGCGGTGGTGGTAGAGGCCTTCGTCGGCGACCATGTATAAATGGTCCCGGTGCCGTGCCACCAGGCCACCCCAGAAGTTTCCCGCGCCCCACAGGCGTCTTCCGTCGTAGTCCAGGGCCATTACCGTGCTGCCGCTCTCGGAGTGATTCGCGCAGATGTAGATGCGTTCGTCGTCTGCGCAAACGTCCGAGGGATTCGCGTGGTCGGACAACCAGTTTCCGGTGCCGTCCGCCGTGGTCCAGGGCGGTTCCCCCGGATTTCCGTAGGAAAACTGATAAGCGAGATCCAGTGGTTGGTGGTAGAGCCCACGGTAGCGGTAGGCGCCGGGTTCGACCAGGCGCCCGCCGTCGTTCGTGCCGTCCCAGGAGTCCGTGTTGATACCGGCCGGGCGCTTTTGATCACCGATCAGATTGCGGATGCGTTCACCCTGCTCGTCCTCGATCACGAGGGTTACGTGGGCATCATGCGGCAGGTCATATCGAACCGTGACCGGCCCCGGCTTCGATTCGCGGGCTGGAACCCTGGTCAACCAGGGCGGTGTCGGCAGTTCCAGGTCGCCGTGCCGGCTGAGTTTGACGGTTCCCCATACCCTGGAATACCACCATGTGTCCGGTGGCGACTGATCCCGATCCGAAAGATCGAAATAGTTAAACTCGTAAATGCTTCGCGGGAACTGTCCGTTCCAATAGGTGCCGACCGATCCGGGAAACTGGTCGCCCGCGTGCGGGGGGGGGGCCTTTTTATCCCCGGTGATCACTGCCCAGGGAATGCGCACCTCGGCAAAATACCCTTTGCCGTCGCGGAATTTCTCGAACGCGGCCTCGCAGCCTGCAGCCAGGCCGTCGCTGAACTGCCTGTCCTTGTGCCATAAACGGCCACCGGCCAGCACCACGGAGGGTTTCTGCCCTTGTTTCCAGTAATAAACGAAAAAGTTTGTGTAATGCTCGCCGGATTGGAAACGGAAGAACACGGTGTCGCCGCGGTGGCAAATGAGTTCTTCGAAACGTGGGTCGAAATCATTGATCAGGGGCGTGTGGTCGTTAATTTTGGCCGCTACATAGAGGGCGTCCCGGTCATACATCATGTAGAACCAGGTCGCGTATCGATCGAGCACCCGGTTGACGTCCTTACAGGACAGGATGCCGCCGGACGTGTCCCATTCGTCCAAAGCCCCGTCGATGGTGACCGCCCCGGGGGCGGGCACCGCGTGGATCTCATGGTTGACCGTGCGGTCGGCGGCGTAGGTGAAGGACGGGGGCTCTTGCGCCTCCGCATGCCCGGCGAGAATCACCAGGGCGGTGAAAGCCCGTACCCGGCTGTTGATCGCTAGTCCCGGCATTTCACGCATCCAAATCGCATCGGATCTTCGGCATTCGGATTTGATTTGTCATTGGGTATTTTGTCATTTGTGATTTCAATCCGTTGATGTCAGCCCCGGTTCCCTTCGCCAAAGAGGATCAATTGTCCGGTCGTCCGGAATCCGCTGTCGCCGCCCGGTTCGTCCCGGTCATTCTCGAACATGTCCATCGCCCGGAGTGCAAGTTGGATGGTCACCGGATTGGAACAGGAACAACGGACATTGGCAGCGGAGTGTCCGGTGCTGACTGCGGCCAGGTTCCGCTTTTCGAGCAGGGTAATCTTTCCCGCTCCCTTTCCTGGCCAGGAAATGAGCCACCGAGGCGCCCATGATTCCGCCGCCGATTCCCACCACGTCGGTAGTTTTTCCCATGGTCGTCAGCCTCCTGGTTTCAAACGGAACGGGCACACCGTATCTGTCGAAATGGGACTCGCCAAGCCCTTTTGAAGCGGACGTTTATCCTGAAAGCGGAGCATGAGCCGATCCACTCTGTTGGAGGTCCGGTATTTGGGGTTTCGAATTTATTTTGGATTGGGGAATTGGGATTTGATATAAGGACGCCATGGATCCGAACATCATCACTGACGATCAGGTAGAAGCCTTCGAGCGGGACGGGTTCGTCACGGTGGGGAGCACGTGGTCTGATGGACTGATTGAGGATGTATCCGAGATCGTGGATCGCCAGCTTGGTCTCTATGTCGACGAAGCGACACAGAGCAGAATTCCAGAAAAACAGAGGAACCTCCCTGGACAAACACCAAAAAGCTACCGGATTGGGCTGAACAGTCCACTTGAGGCACCCTACATACGCATGTTGGAAGATCCGTTTCTGGAAGTTCTAGCCAAGCGCATGCTGCACGCCGATTCGGTCCATGTTGCATCCGTGGAACCCCGTAACAGCCATCCGGAACCCAATGCCGAGCTCAAGATTAATGAGCATACCGACATGACGCTCTCTCTGGCAGACCTGGCTTCAACACCCCGGCAAATGGCGTTGTTGTTGTTTGTTTGGCTCGCAGACGTGGACGACAGGTGCGCGCCCCTGATGGTACGGCCGGGTAGCCATCGCCGGATCGCCGAGTGGATGGGTGACAAACCCCGTTACATGCTCGGCCCATGGGACCGGAACGATTACATCAACGTACCCGATGAAACCTCGCTTCCCGTGTTCCTCCCCGCCTGGCGGGGTCAGTTGCCCGAGCTGGATTATGCGGATCTTGTGCCCTGCGTCGCCCGGGCGGGACAGGTGACCGTTCTGAATCCAGCGATCATCCACTCGGCAACAAACAACATCGGCCAAACAAACCGGAAAACCGTGATTGTTACGATGTTGCCCTCGTCGGTCGAGATCGGAGAGACCAAGGTGCGCCGCACGAACCGGCTCAATTATGTTGGAAAACTCAAAATGCTCGTTTCCCCGGACCGGTCATCGATTCTTTCGGGCTAAATTCAAGTTTGCATCAGGACCCATTTCATTCAGAACCCATTCCCCGGCCCCGTGCCTTCCATATAGATAGGAAACCGACAATGACAAAAACGATTGTTCCCGCGATGCTGCTCCTGGTCACCACCACCGCCCTGGCCAACCCCGTGCCCGTTCTGCAGGCTACGCGGGCGACGTCGGCGCCGACCATCGATGGCCGCCTCGACGACGCCTGCTGGAAGCAGACGAAGCCCACGACCTACTTCCGCCGGCAGGGCAGCCAGGAGGAGGCGGAGCCGACGACAACCGGTCACATCGCCTTCGACGACGGGAACCTCTACATCGCCATTCGTGGCGATCACCCGGATCCGAAGAGCATTCTGGCCAATGCCGAGGAGGAGTCAGACGTCTTTGGAGACGACTCGATCGAAGTATTCATCCGGCCGCGGGAATCGTCTGCTTTCTTCCAGTTCGCCGTCAGCGCATCGGGCGAGCTCTACGATGGCCTCCGTTTCATGAGCGGTACCTCGGACGGCGAGTGGTCGAGCGACGCCCGGGCCGCGTCGGCGATCGGCGCCGACCACTGGTCCATGGAGCTTGCAATTCCCTTCCACAGCCTGGAGCTGACACCGCAGGTGACGAGCGAGTGGCAGATCAATCTCTGCCGTAACTACAAACGACCACACATGTACGCCGCGATCGGCCGCGACGGGCTCTACCTCGAGCCGCACAAGTACGCGCGGGTGCAGGGTATCGACGTCGACTTTGGCAGGTTCGCCGCTCGCGTCGGCGCGCCGCAACTTGTCGCCACGTCCGCCGGCGACGAGGTTTCAGCGTCGGCCACCGTGTCGATCGAAAATGCCGCCAACACGGCGCGGCGATTCAAGGTCGAGCTCCTGGGGTCGGAACCGCACCGCGGACAGACCCTTTCGCTGGCGGCCGGGGCAAGCCGCTTGATCGAACTGGGAACGGTATCGGTTGCGCCGCGGGGTGATGACGGCGTCACCTGGGACGTCACGGACCGCGGGCCGGTCCACGCCGTGGCGGTTTCCGATCTCTACAGCAGCGAGAAGCTGGTCGTGTCGAACCTGCGATATCCGCGGGAACTCCGGCTGCTCGACATCGATCTGCTGGACGCTGACCTGAGCGCGCCGGGCACGGGCATTGACGTGATCCTGACCTCAGCCCTCGCCGACACGGCGCGGAAGCAGGCGCATCTTGAGTTGACGGTGAGTCCGCAAGGCGCACCGGGCGTCGTCGCGACCCGCAGGACCCCGGCGGCTGATCGCGTCACGCGGGTCACGCTCGACTGCTCGAAACTGCCCACCGGCAGGCTGCGCATCCAGGCCGCACTGCTCGGCGTGGACGAAGAGCCCGTTGCCCGGATCGAAACGTCGTACATCAACCTGGCGCCGCGGGCGTCGGCAGGCAAGGTCCTCAATAATCTGGTGACCGAGCTGCTGGATGTCGACGCGCCAAAAGGTGGGAGCCACACGTTCACGCTCGCCCGCACAGGCTGGGTATTCTTTTCCGCGGAGGGGGCGAAGGATGCGGAGCTAGATGTCGACGGATCGCCGGTTGCCTTGAGCACGTCCGAACCCTACGGCGGTGACGGCCGGGAGGCGATGCGCTGGCTGGCAGTCGGCGAGCACGTGGTGACGGTGCCGGCGGGTCTGCAGCGCCTGATCGTGCGCGCCATCCCCGAGCTGTTCCTTTTCCGCTTCCCGGCCAGTAGGCAGCTTCCGCAGCAGCACATCCTCTTCGATGAATGGAAGGACCTGAAGAGGCACGTCCTGCACAGCTACAACACGATCATGGCTGCGGGCGTCATCGGCCGCGATCCGCGTCGCACCGAGGACAGCTGGCTGCTGGAGGAGTGGCGCGACGACGGCAGGCGCTGGTTTTTCGGCGGCCTCGTGCCGGCCTACCATCTGCCGCCCGACATGACGGCGCAGGACGCTTACGATTACTGGCGTCCGTCCGCTACCTATCACGATCCGATCTGGAACGGCATCATCATCGACGAGTTCGGCGTGGGCGACTATCCGTCGCACACGTACCATCCGATGGCCGAAGCGGTTCGAATGCTGAGACGGGATTTCCCGGACAAGCTCTTCTATCCCTTCTGCCTCAGCATGGCCGGCCACGCCGACGTCAAGCCGTTCATGGCCGCGGTCGTCGATGGTGACGGGCCGATGGTGTGGGAGTGGTACGAGCGGGAGGAGCCGGACTTCGACGCCGCACGGCACAAGCTGAGCGGAGCGCTGAAGGCGGGCATGGACGGATGGCGGGGTTTCTTCCCGGACGCGACGCCGCACATGATGATCTGTCTCGGGTACTACTCGACGCCGCCCATTTCGCTGAACGAGAACCCGGCCGTGGACTACAAGGTCTGGAAGGACATGCAGATCCACATGCTCGCCACGGACCCCTCCTTCGACGGGCTGTACGGGCTCATGGAGTGGAACACAAAGTACGCCGACGAGGAGACGGTGCGATGGGTCGCCCGGCTCTATCGGCACTACGCGATTGAAGGGAAGACGAACCTGCTCTCCGAGGAGCTGGGCTACCGTTACAACCCCGGTCACCTGCAGAACCCGGACTTCGACGACGGAACGATCGGCTGGACGGTGACGGCCGCCGAGGAGGACAGCGTGGGCACCGGCAACATCCCGGGGCTCGGCATCCTCCAGGGACGCGTGCGCGGCAGCAGTCGCGGCAACAACTTCGTGTGGATGCGGCGCAGCGACGAGGCGCCGAACCGAGTCACGCAGGAGCTGCGCAACCTGACGCCCGGGACGCTCTACTCGATGAAACTGACCACGGCGGACCATCGCCACTATCTCGAGGGCATCGTCGAGAAGCAGACCCACGCGGTGCGGATCGAGATCGACGGCGTCGAGATGATCCCTGATATCGGCTGGCAGCAGGTCATGGAGAGCAGCCGCGGCCAGGAAGTGGCGCCGTTCGCGCGCGATCGCCAGCCCTGGTTCAATCACTACTGGCGCCTGTTCCGCGCCACGCAGCCCACGGCGAAGCTGACGGTCTCAGACTGGTCGACGCCCAACGACCCCGGCGGCCCGGTAGGGCAAGAGCTGCTCTACAACTTCGTCGAGGTGCAGCCGTACTTTGAGGCGAAGTGAGGTTCTGCCATCCAATACGAAGCGCAAGGAGCTGAGTTGCTTCCGCGCTATTCGTTCAGGGAAGCGGCTGCCTTGAAGAACACAGGCGATTTGCCGGGCGGACTTATATAAGTCATGGTCCCTCCAGTTCCGGGCACATTTGTCATCTGCGGAACGGGAGACCAGGGATTCTCAACCGACACATCGGTTGCGGACCATAGTCCGTAGGTTCGGTTGATTGAGCTATCCCAGGATACGGTCACGTTTGCCTCAGCGACGAGATTGAGCGTAAAGACGCTTGCGTCGTCAGTAGGGTGGGTGTTGGCAATGTATTCCGCGTAGTTGTTTGCTCCATCCCCGTCGACGTCGAAAGAGGCGTCGTTCGTATTGGTGTCCAGGCCGTGGTCGGCTTCCCAGACATCCGGCATGCCGTCCGAGTCGCGGTCTACCAGTGCCGCCTGCGCCATGAAGAAATCCCACTGCGCCTGGTTATGAACCATGCGGTACC
>CAZTAB010000110.1:0-2855 GCA_964611475.1 uncultured Verrucomicrobiota bacterium
GTGGAGATCGAAGAGGTCGCGCGAACGACCCCGGAGAAGATCCTGCGGCTTGAGATCACCGACGGCGGATTTCCCGCGGATGCTGCCCGGACACTGGCGGGGAAATTGTTCGACAGTTCGGAAACGGTGGAGCCGGTTGTCGACATCATGGCCAAGCTTTTCCGGCTCTTCATAGAGAAGGACTGTTCCCTGGCGGAGATCAACCCGCTGGTGGTAACGGGCGATGGCGACGTGCTTGCACTGGATGGAAAGATCAATTTTGATGAAAACGCGCTTTTCAGGCACGAGGATATTGTCGCGCTCCGGGATCTTCACGAAGAAAATCCAAGCGAGGTCGAGGCAAAGGAAAAAGGGCTGAGCTATGTCGATCTCGACGGGGATATCGGCTGCATGGTCAACGGTGCCGGCTTGGCCATGGCGACGATGGACATGATCAAGCTGCATGGCGGCGAGCCGGCAAACTTCCTGGACGTAGGTGGATCGTCGAGCCCGGAGAAGGTTGTGCATGCGTTTCGCCTCATCCTGGAAAAGGGCGGGATCAAGGCGATCATGATTAACATTTTTGGCGGAATCACCCGCTGTGATGACATTGCAAGAGGAATCCTGCAGGCGTTCCAGTCGATTGAAATCGACGTGCCAGTCGTCGTGCGCCTTAGCGGCACGAACGCGACGGAGGGCCAGGCAATGCTGGAGGGAACGCCCTTGGTTCCAGCCGAGTCGTTTGCCGGCGCGATATGCAAGGTGGTGGAACTGGCGAAAGGGGCCGCGGCATGAGCATTCTGATCGACGAATCGACCCGTCTTCTCGTCCAGGGCATCACCGGCCGCGATGGTTCCTTTCATGCCGGGCAGATGCTGGAGTATGGCACAAGGATCGTGGGTGGTGTCACGCCGGGGAAGGGGGGGCAGGAGATCCACGGCGCGCCCGTGTTCAACTCGGTCGGGGAGGCGAGGGAGGCCACCGGCGCGAACGCGAGCGTTATTTATGTGCCGCACCGTTTTGCTTCCGGTGCAATTCGGGAAGCCTGCGATGCCGGGATCGAATTGATCGTGGCGATTACCGAGGGCGTGCCGGTGCTGGACATGGTGGAAATCTATCATTACGTGCACGCCGCCGGCTCGCGGTTGATCGGGCCGAATTGCCCGGGCGTGATTTCCCCGGGAAGGTGTAAGGTTGGAATCATGCCGGGCCAAATTCACCACCCGGGCGCGGTTGGGGTCATTTCCCGTAGCGGGACCCTGACCTACGAGATCGTGCATGCGCTGACAGGTTTGGGGTGCGGCCAGTCGACGTGCGTGGGAATCGGAGGCGATCCGATTGTCGGGACGAACTTCCGGGACCTGCTTCCACTCTTTGACGCGGACCCCGGCACCGAGGCGGTGGTGCTGGTGGGCGAGATCGGGGGGGATGAGGAGGAAAAGACGGCGGAGTACATCATCGAGAACATCTCCAAGCCCTGCTTCGCCTACATTGTCGGCCACTCCGCGCCGGAGGGAAAGCGGATGGGACACGCGGGCGCCATTGTCTCCGGGGGGAAGGGCACGGCGGCGTCTAAAACCGAGGCCTTCAACGCCGCCGGGATTCCGGTGGCGAAAACGATCGATGAGTTGGCCAAGATGGTAAACGATGCCCTG
Organism: uncultured Verrucomicrobiota bacterium; assembly: GCA_964611475.1. Taxonomy (GTDB): domain Bacteria; phylum Verrucomicrobiota; class Kiritimatiellia; order SLOV01; family SLOV01; genus CAUZEO01. The sequence continues at coordinate 1,635 of CAZTAB010000110.1, forward strand.
TAAGGCATCCTCGGTTTTTGAGTCACAATGGGGACTGGAATCCTGGAATCAAAATCCGAGAATTGTCCGAATATCCGTATACAAGCCGACCGGTACTGTCTATGAATTGCCCGGATCAAATGACCGAAACGGAAAATACTGGAAGTGCTCGGGGCATGCGTACCGAGATTGCAGGCGTGCCCGTTGCCGCACTGGCTGAGCAGTTCGGAACCCCGGTGTATGTATACGACGCTGCAATGATCGAGCGTCGCATTGCAGATCTCAGTCCCTTTGACGTGATCCGGTACGCGCAGAAAGCGAACTCGAATCTGGCTGTCCTGGATCTGTGCCGGCGCAACGGCGTGCTGGTGGATGCAGTTTCCGCTGGAGAGGTGCATCGCGCGCTCGCCGCCGGATATTCGGCGGGAGGTGAACCCCCGTCGATCGTGTACACGGCCGATATCTTCGACCGGGAGTCGCTCGACTGCGTGGTGGAGCATGGTGTCGCGGTCAACTGCGGGTCAATTGACATGATCGACCAGTTCGGCGAGCGGGTTGATGGCGGCGACCTCACCCTTCGGTTCAATCCTGGGTTCGGGCACGGCCACAGCAACAAGACCAACACCGGCGGTGAACATTCAAAGCATGGAATTTGGCACGAGGAACTGTCGGAGTGCCTGCGCCGCGCGGAGCGCCACCGGCTTCGCATCACCGGTGTGCACGTCCACATCGGGTCGGGGGCGGATTTGGAGCATTTGGCGCAGGTGGCTGATGCAGTGGAGAATCTGGCCCTACAGGTCGGAGATTCTGTGCAAACCGTCAGTTCCGGCGGCGGACTGCCGCTCCCATACCGCGCGGAGGACCCGGTGATGGATGTGGCGGCCTATTTTGATTTGTGGGACGCCGCGCGCAAGCGGCTGGAAGACCGGTTCGGCCACCCGGTGCGCGTGGAAATCGAGCCCGGCCGGTACCTGGTGGCGGAGGCCGGGTTTCTGATTGCCGAGGTCCGGGCCGTCAAGAGGCAGGGCGGGAACCCCTTTGTTCTTGTTGACGCGGGATTCAATGTTCTTGCGCGGCCCGTCATGTACGGGGCATTTCATCCGATGTCGCTTGCGCCCGCGGGGCCGTCCGACCGTGCGGAATCGGACGTGGTCGTGGGCGGTCCCATGAGAGAATCGGGGGACAAATTTACGCAGAAGGAGGGCGGGGAGGAACGTACACCGCCCCTGCATGGAGGGCGGG
>CAZTAB010000111.1:0-7516 GCA_964611475.1 uncultured Verrucomicrobiota bacterium
GCGCACGGCGTAATGCTGGAAACCGTGGTGGGCGCGCAGGGGTGAGAAGTGCATCTTGCCGAATCCGCCCGTGCGGTACCCTCCTTCTGCCAGCACCTCGGGCATGAATCGAACGCCCGGTTTTTGAGGCGCCCTGCCGAATTTGGCATCGAGCCCCGAGGTGGCGACGTCTGCCCCGGTAAACAGCGAGTGCCGGGCCGGGCCACACACCGGTTGCGGCGTATAGGCATTACGGAAGCCGACCCCCCTGGCGCAGAGCCGGTCCAGGTTCGGCGTCCGAATCGTGGAATTTCCCAGTGCGGCTATGGTGTCGAACCGTTGCTGGTCCGTCATCATCAATAAAACGTTTCGATTCGGCATGACGATCTTTCCCATCATCCTTCCCGGCAACTGGATACGGTCAAGCCTAATTTGAATATGTCATGATCGTGATTGCCTGCTTTTCCGGTGTCCACTAGGATCACCAGAATTATATTCGAGGAAAAGAATCATGAAAAATCTGGCCGCGCCAATACTAATCATTCTTTCTACCTTGACTCACGCGCTTGCCGAGGATCGCGCAAAGCCCCCCTCCATCCTCTTCGTGCCCGAGCTGCACAACGTGTCGAAGTGCGCGATCGATCTGAACTATTTAAATGAACTGCACGGCCGGGGTTTCGCCGTGGACTACCTCCATCGGACCTCCGAGTTCGACTGGAACCGGATCCGCGAATATAACTGCCTCGTTATCTACGACATTCCCTATCCGGAAGGACACGGCGAGCACTGGGGAGGACCCAACCGCAAGGAGTTCATCGAGTTGGTCGGTCGGTACATCGAATCCGGGGGCGGCGTGTTCCTGATCAAGGCCGCGTACCACGGGGACGACAATATCCTGCCGCTGCTGTCCAAGTGGGACGCCCGGATCCCTTACGAAGTTCTGCGGCAAGACGTCAATTTCGTGCAATTTCCCCAGATGAACCTGGCTACCGTGGGCCTGGGCTGGACCGACAACGTGACTGCCGGCACCCCGGTCAGCGAGGGCGTCCGCCGAATTTACTATCCGTTGAAGGACCACTACGACGGAAGTGAAACCGCGGCCATCTGGGTTGGGGAGCCATGGCAGGTTGTCTACCGCGCCCCGGCCGAGGCCGTATCGATACCGGTTCAAGAACCCAGACCTTACTTTGCGCGCCCCGAACACGCGTTGGTGCGAGACCCGCCGGTAAAGGCCCCGCCCCTCTTTGCCATTCGTAGCCTGGGCAAGGGCAGGATTGCCTTCACCAGCACGTGGTCCACCTGGTCCATGGGCAGCGGCACCTCGTGGCTCTACGATCGTCACATTCTGACCAAAGGCTGGAACGGTGTCCCGTCGGATTTTCAGAAGCTGCTGGACAACACGTACCGTTGGCTGGCCGAGCCCAGCCTCGGCAACGATACCATCGGCGGATACCGCCAGGATTCGCAAAGCCTTCTTCCCCCCAATCACCAGGAGAAAGTCAAAAGGACGTATGCGGAGCAAATCCCGGACCCAAGGCAATACGTCGCGCAGGCGGAATCGCGCAATGTTGTCAAGGGCATCTATGGGCCCAAGAGCAACTACGGCGGCGGATCGGGCACCGTTGAACAATGGGCGAAGGCCGCGAGAAATGCTGGATTGGGATTTATCGTTTTCATGGACGATTACGCGAAACTTACCCCGGCGACGCTGAAAAAGCTTCAGGAGGAATGCCGTGCGCATTCGGGGCCGGATCTCAGTCTGATCCCCGGATACGCCATGGATACGACCATCGGGGATCATTTCTTTGCCTATGGGCCCGACGACGCACTCCAATTCCCGAACAAGCAGTCCCTGGCCGGAAAAGACCGGACGTTGTTCAACATGCAGTTCCAGGACGCCGAGGGGAACTTCGGCAAGGGGAATGCCTGCCTGAATTGGATTCTTCGTGCAAAGAACCTCAATATGAACTTCGGTTACTACCGGTTCTATGATGGCAGCGGAACCATGCGCATCTACGACATGCGCGCCTACTCGGTGGCGGCGGTGCGCACGTACGAAAACGGCCGGCGCGTGGAGGACGCAACCGATGACTTCCTGACCACGGTGGCGGCGACGATCTCTCCCCTTCCGGTTACCGTGAACATCCTGCACGCTCCGGAGGAACTGGCTGACCAGGCGGGGAAGCGGATTACCCACACATACTGCCTGGCCGCCGGAGCAGATACCGTATTCGAGGATGGCCTCCAGTACGCCCACCAGTACAGCGGCTCGCCGGTCTTCAGTTCCGATGGACCGATCGTACGATCCTGGATGAACTGCATGAGAACCAGCACGTACGCATCCGCGAGGTTTGCGCCGGGAAGAACCTTCGCGCCGGCATTTCTCTGGGTCGAATCGGACGTCGGTCTCAGGAGCATCAAGCTCTACGACGGCCCGGAACTGTTCCGGCGGTTCGACTTTGAGGGGGAAAAGGAGGTCCGAAGAACGCTTCAGCTATCATCGGCGGTCCACCGGAACATTGTCCTGATCGCCGAGGACCTCGACGGCGGAACGGCCGTCACCTTTCCACTGCGCGTGTACAAGCCCAATACCTCGGCGTCGTTCTGCTCCGACCAGGTGAACGACTGCGGGAACACGTACCTCGGCCGCGGCATCGGCATAACCCAATCTTTCCGCACACCGGCCACACAAGGGGGCGTGAGCTGGGATGGCGGGCCGCAAGGCAAAGTCACGCTCCTCCCATGTGGCATTCAACCCCGCCTCAAATCGAACCTGGGGATGGAGGGCCACCGTCAGTTTGCCAATGTGCCCTATCTCGTCTTCGCCGACGAGGCAGGAAATGGCTTTCGCAGCCATCGAACGCGCGTTTACGACCCGCGCATCGAGCCGCTCAATCCCTGGTATACCTACGGACCGATGCTCGCCAGCAGGCTGATCGACGTGGATGTACACTATGGCGAGTGGCACCGGGCAAGCCTGGGCGCACTGGGAAGTGGCTGGGCCGCGCATGCGATTCGAACCGATGCATTGCCGTCGCTGTTCGAACTGGACATCCTGTTCAAAAAAGATCAGACCGTCGAATCGATCCAGCTCCTGAGTTCGGGATCGATCACGCCGCCGGGCGACCTGTTTTTTCTTTCGTGCCGCGGAGGCCGGCTCGAATCGTGCCGGGAGGCGCAGATCTTTCCGCCGGTCGAGGGCTCGTTCGGTGAGCACACGATCGGCACCGGCGACTGGGCCGGGCTTTATTCCCCGATGAGTTCCTGCGGGATCATCTGGTACAACCGCGGAGCTCCCCTGCGGTTCAAGATGGATGTCCAGGGCGCTTCCCAGCGATCGTCGTTTCACTTCGCGCAGGAGGACACGGATTTCTCCGAGGGCGAGAATCTTCACTACGAAATATTCAGTCTCGTTTACCCCCTCGACGTTACGGAACAGGGTTTCGATCGATTCAGGCGCACAGTGGCCTATTTTCAGGAGTTGGAAGGCGTGGACATCCTCGAAGGGAGGCGATCGGATCAGGATGGTCCGGTTGATATCGCGGCCGATCATTACCGGGTGCATTTGAAGGCCGGCAAGCCGGATTGGGACCTCGCCACCGCCCTGCCGGTGCGTGTGTCTGGACTCAATGCCAACTGGAGCGCGGGGTATTTCCAGATCAAGGGCTACGCAATGGGATTCTACGGCGACGGCAACAACAAGTATCATCCGTGCGGGTACGATTCCCACGGCAATGTTCGGGCCACGCTCTACCATTGCCTGGCCGACGAAACCGAAGCCATCATTGGACATCCCGTGGTTTGCGACAGCGAGGACCTGATCATTCAGGTGACCCAGAAACCGAAATCCAGCGGCGGCTATGGGTATTACGTAGCCGTGAACAATCCCACCGACGAGACGATCCGCACCACCCTGAAGAGAAACCTCCCGCTGCCGGACCTGCTGGTCGATTCCAGGAAGCTGACCGTACCTCCGGGCGGATACATCGTGGTGTCGGATGGATAAAGTCGCCCCCATCGAACTCGCTTGGTGGGGCGCAATGTGAGGTGAGATGTTCAAGTCGATTATTCTAAGAGAACCCTGGAGCACCCAACCCGACGAGGTGGAAAGATATTGCGCAGAGGCGGAAAAATTCTGCGCGACGCACGTGATTGTCAATATTCTTCCCGATGCGTTTCACCCGGTGCTTCTCGAGCAGCCGGACAACCCGTACATCCGGTTCGCAACCTGGGGCCCCTCCCTGGACCAGTTTGTCAGCAGCCGGCTGATTCGTGACATCTATCCGGAACCGCTTCTGAGTCGGAATCGGAAAGCACTCGAGAACCTTGTCGGGATCGTGAGATCTCATGACCTCAAACCGATGCTCCTGATGGGGGAGCCCAGGTTTCTCCCGGAGCGTTTTTTTGACAAGCATCCACATGTTCGAGGCCCACGGGTGGACAATACGAACGCGTCACTGGTTCCTCTCTACGCGCCCTGTACGGATCTTCCGGAAGTACAGGAACATTACCGCGAAATGATGGCCGGAATGATGGAACTCGTTCCTGACCTGGAAGGCATGATTTTTTACAGCGGCGACAGCGGCACCGGGTTCTGCCATTCCGAAGGTCTCTATCCGGGCGCGAACGGCCCCAAGTTCTGTCGCGACATACCGGCGTCGAAACGAATGTCGAATTTTCTGAAATTGCTTCTGGAAACCGCGCAGGCGAAGAACCCGGACTTCCGGATTTTCGTCTTCCACTATATCGGCGGGAAGGAGCGGAAGGAAATCCTGGAAACATCGCCGAAGAATATCACGTCAATCGCCGCCGGCTATTTCGTGGCCGGCGGATTCGAAGACTGCTACGCGATGTACCAGTACGGGATGGATATCGACGACGTCGGATATAGCCGGGCCCGCGAAGAACGAAAAGAGATGATGAAAGACAGCATTGCCTCTCTTCAGGACATGGGCAAATCCTCCGTCGCGAGCTGCCAGGGGCCCGTGGAGGAATGGCTGTTTCCCTTGCGAACGGTTCCCTACCCCTTTCAGGCCCTGGAGATTGTCGATATCCTCGACGAAATGGACTCGGACGAGATCCTCCTCTACGGCGCGTTCAGCGATCCCGCGGTCGTGGCGTACGAAGCGAACCGCCACGTCATCCAGCGCTATCTACAACGGCGCGGGAATGGCATCGAGACAACGGTAAGGTCCGTAGCCGAGGAGTGGGGAACCTCCGCCCATTGCGACGCGCTGATGGAAGCCTGGCGGCTCTGCGACCGGTCGTACCGTGAACGCCCTCTCTGGCGGCACAGCTTTGGAATGCAAATGCCGTTGGTCATGGGTCCGCTCGTGCCCGACCCTTGGAGACTCACGGAAGAGGAGAAAGACTACTATTGGTCCGCCGCCGATGCCGCCGGGAATAAAATTTCCGGGTTTGATGAATTCAGCAAGTTGCAGCAGAAGGAGGACTATCGCACGTGGATGCTCCGGCGCTACGAAACCCATGCCTTTCCAGGGCTGGCGGAAGCGCAGAAGATACTGGAAGACGAGGCCGGCAACGCGACCGGGGATGCCCGCGCCTGTCTCGACAGCCACAGACGACAAATCGGTTCGTTTTGGTGGTACCTGCGCTGCCAGTACAACTGGCTGGAAGCGGGACGCTGGCTCGCACCCGGAGACGGCACGCCAACAATCGAGCGCAGTATCGGAGAGATCATCGACGACGAGATCCAGAATTCACGGCGGATCATGGAACTTGCCGATGGCCATGTCGAAGAGCTGTTCCTGAACACCGGCGAGAACTTCCGAACCTTGTACGAAAGTAATGCTCGTTGGATGGGTGCAATGAATCAACGCATCGAACTGATGAAGAAACATAGAAACGACAAGATCCACTGTTCGGGAGCGTAAAATGTCAACCGTTGAGAATCGAAAGGCGGAAATCAAAGATCAAAAACCAGATGCCGCGGACTTCGAATTCCGGGAGGATGGTGCCCACGCGGGTATCTACTACAACGGCGAAAAAATCCTCCGATTGGAGACGCACGATCGGTTGACGATCAAGGACCAATGCATGGAACCCGGCGCCGGACCGGAACTGGCCTGGCTTCAACCCTTTGCTTTCTTCGGGTACAAACATTCGATCTCGGAAGTACGCTATGACGTGGAGCAGGAAACGGGGCGGCTCTCGCTGGCGATCACGCCAACGAACACCCTGAGCGGACCCGAGGCGTTCGGCTGGGTACAGGAAAAGCGTACGCTGACCGTGTGGCTGGAAGATGGGAAATTTGCCTGGGATGAGCGTTTGGAGATCAACGTCCTGAAGGATGTGGACATCGCCACCCTGAGCAAGAAAACGCCGCTTCGGGTTTATCTTTTCCCGCACCAGGATGGCCGCAAGGGGACCTTCTTCCAATTCTCCGATCCGGTGCCCTGCTATAGCTCGGGCCCCGCGGTTCCCATGACCCGAGATTGGGGATCCGATCGAAATCCCTATACCGGGCCCGAAGGATTCACCAAGGATTGGAAGCGCCGCTGGGTGAAGATCATCCTTCAGAATCCGGATGGCTCCTATTCCTGGTCCGACCTCAACAAGAACAAGTGGTACTGGTTGACCATGGACAACATGTCCGCGCGCCCCTGTCATCCAAAGGGACCGTTCTACCTCGTCACACCGGACGGTTCGGCGCTCGAGTATAAAATCGACGCACCTTCCCACTACCACCATGTCTGTGAGTGGGCCATGGACTTTCACTGCTGGGCGGACCTTGAACCGTTTCTGGATGGGACCGTGCTTCCTGCCGGAACTCGGATCGAGGCTTCCAACGAGGTTCGCCTCGTTGGCCCGGAGGTCGCGGAGCCGATATTGGAGCAGGCGGAGGAAATTCTGCTGACTGAGACGGAGTTCATTAAGGCGAATCTGCCGGCGTATGAAGAGCCGGAGAATACTTTTACCGTCTCCTGTCTGGAACCCGACCGCCTGGATTCCTGGAGCTGGCATCCAAGCAGTGAGGGATGCCGCTGGGAAAAGACGGGTGGATACAAGGAAGGCACCGGGTGTCTGATCATAGAGAACAAGATTTCCGGATTCGGTTCCTGGGAAGAGTTCTTTACCGGGCCGTCGCACTGGGGTAACCCCTTCGTCAAGGGAGCGCGCTACCGGTTGTCAGCCTGGGTAAAGGTCGATCCTTGCGACTGCGACGCACTGGAATCAGGCCCGCAGGTCGGCGTGCTTTTCAGCAATTCCACGGCCTGGCCGAACGAAAACCCTTCGGAAACGCAGAATAGCGGCTGGAGTGACCCATTGACCGGGCCGGGCGCAGCACGGCAGAAGCGTATTCCCTGGACCTGCATCGAGGTGGTAACCGAGCCTTGTCCCAGTCACGGGGGCATGGCCGCCTTGCGGCTGCGCTTTACCGGCCGCGGCACGGCGTATTTTTCATGTGTGCGGTGGGAGTTGGTGGATGGATAGGTTCGGGCCCAACGGTGTGGCGTAGTGCAATGGAATAGGAGATTGAAAATGACTGACAAAAACAGGACGATTGCCAAACAAC
>CAZTAB010000112.1:0-9337 GCA_964611475.1 uncultured Verrucomicrobiota bacterium
AGGAATGAAATCTTCCGAATGCGTCAAGTCACGATCCACTGGCGGATGGTTCATGCGGTCTATTCCCTTGATCCTCCTGCTGCCGGTCATTCTGTTCGCCTCCGGTTGCCGGGCCCTCTCACCGAATCAGGCCGATCCGCCCCCCCGGACAGTCACATTCCTGGCCATGGGTTGCGGGCCGTACAAACCGCGGGAAGCCATCCAGCTTCGCGAGTATGTCGATCAGGCGAACGCACAAGCCGAAGGCGAGTTTCTCGTTCACCTGGGTGACATCCTCCCGGGAAGTCAGACCTCGACGAGTTCCAATTGTGCCGCGATTGCTCACGCGCTCGGTCGCGCAGACATGCCCGCGTTTGTTGTTCTCGGTGACAACGAGTATACCGACCAGGAGGATCCCGAGCAGGCGTGGGAGGACTGGTCGGGCACGTTCATGCATTTTCATCAGCGGTGGGATCGTGGGCAATTCTTTCGAAAAAGCTATCCTGTCAGCGGGGGCGTGCAGCACCAGGAAGCCCGTCCGGAGAATTTTGCCTTTGTACGGAGTGGCGTGCTGTTCATCGGGATCAATCTGCCCGGCGGGACCGTCCACGATGCAGCGGAGTGGGCCCAGCGGCTCTCGGAAAACGCCGCGTGGGTCGCGAGGAACTTTCGTCGTTTCAACGAGCATGTGCGCGCGGCGGTCGTTTTTGCCCATGCGGTGCCGACGGGAATGCATGAGGCATTTTTCGTGCCCTTTCGCATTGCTTCCCGTGCCTTCGGCAAGCCGGTGCTCTACCTCCATGCCGATGGACACGCCTGGAAGGTCGATCGCCCCTGGCCCGAGCAGAATATGCTACGGGTGCAGACCGATAATCTCGCGATCGCCCCGCCGCTGCTGGTCACCGTCAGCGAAAATGAATCCGAACCGTTTCAATTTGACCGCCAACATTCGCGAGGACCGTATCTCGCGCTGGGGACACCCACGTCCATGGGTATCGTCTGGCGAACCCGGGGAAAGAGCGAGCCGGTTGTTCGATACGGGAGATCGCCGCGATCACTTGACCGCGTCGTTCCCCCCGGACACATCCTGACCAAGACCATGGATCATCCCGATGCGTCGTTGGCGTTGCACAGCGCCCCGGAGGGCACCCGTCAGTACGAAGCGACCCTTCGCGGCCTCAAGCCAGCCACGACCTATCATTATGCGGTCTACGACGGAGACCGCCTCCTTGCTGGCGGGGAGGGAACCCATCACTTCACGACGCATCCGGCGGCGGGCGCGCAGGTTCCCCTCCGGTTCTGGGTCGTGGGAGACTCGGGGACCGGTGGCCGCGTTCAGGCGAAGGTTCACAAGGCAATGCGCGAGTTTACGGGCCGCCAGGATCATCCGATCGACATCTATCTTCATGTCGGAGACATGGCCTACAGCAATGGAACGGATGAAGAGTTCAGCCGAAACTTTTTCAATCCCTACCGGCAAACCCTGCGCAACACGGTCTGCTGGCCCGCCATGGGAAACCACGAGGGATCGACATCCGACGGGAAAACCCAGGTCGGCCCCTACTACGATTGTTACGTCCTGCCCACCGGCGGGGAGGCGGGTGGACTGCCTTCCGGCACCGAGGCGTATTATTCCTTCGATCACGGCAACGCCCATTTCATCGTACTTAATTCGCACGACCTGGACCGTTCATCGAATGCGCCCATGGCCAGGTGGCTGCAGTCCGACCTCGAGCACACAACCGCCGATTGGATTTTTGCGTATTGGCATCATCCTCCCTACACGAAGGGCTCCCACGACAGCGACACCGAGCATAAACTTGTCGAAATGCGGGAGAATATCATGCCCATACTCGAGGCCCGAGGAGTCGACATGGTGTTCTCCGGCCATTCCCACATCTACGAGCGCTCGATGCTCATCGACGGGGCCTATGCGACACCGACGACGGCGGAGGGAGTCATCCTGGACGACGGAGACGGGGATCCGAACGGCGATGGTTCATATCGGAAAAGCACCGGTCTGCATCCGCACCAAGGCACCGTCGCGGTCGTCACCGGACATGGCGGGGCAGGTGTCGGTCGCAGGGGCACAATGCCCATCATGAGGCGCGTGGTTCATCCTGAGCATGGCTCCATGATTGTCGATGTGGAGGGGGATACCGCCTCCGTCATTATGCTGAATGCACAAGGCGATCAGCGGGACGCTTTCCAGATCGTTAAACGCGGCCATGTAACACCCGCGCGCGTCGTTGACCCGTTTCAGCTTCCCGCGTATGGAGGAGAGTAATCCCGAGGTTCTCCGAACCCGCGTGATTGCCAAGATCCGGAAGTCTTCGCGACTTCCGCTACATCACGATTTCCGCCTGCAATGTAGTTGGAAAACCATGTCTCCGTCTTCGTCGTAGCGCAGGAATCCGTCCACCTCGTCCATGGGGCGCACAGCGTTTCGGTTTATCGACCCGCGACCACGGCAGAGGGCGAATTTCCAAGTGCAGGCACGGCTATCTCAATCAACGGGTCACGAGCTTTGCCTATTTCCAGTGGAACGGACCCACCGCCCAATACAAACAGCGTCGCGGCCTGTATATCACCGATATTCAAGGCCTGCCGATCCAGTTCCATGGGAAATGCCGCCTTCTCGACCCGATGGTCGAGGATCGTGATGGTTGCTGAGTTGCCGGCATCCCCGCGGAAAACGCGCGCCTCCACATCCTCGGGCAGGTCCCCCAGGCCGACCGTGTCGCGGAACGAAGAGTTGTAGAGCTCCCTCTTGATTATCTTTCGCAGATCGATGAGCCGTTTCAAGTGTTTCGCATAGTCGTTGTTCCGATCCAGGGGATGGGCGATCGCGTCGAACCGGAGTCCCAAGAGGAACACGCGGTTCATGGTGTCGATCCGGCTGGGGTTCGGCAAATCGTCGTAGTACCGGGTCACCCACGACCAGCCATTGCAGGAGCCGCTGAAGATCAGATGTTTGGGAAAGGTGTAGGTATAGATCTCCGGGTGGGGGAGGTCCGCAAATCCGGCAAATTCCGAACCGAGCGCATGGGTCTGATATTGCATGATGGCATCGCTCGGAAACTCCGTGGCCAGCGCCAGGTCCACCCGGGCCTTGGCGCTCTCCCTCAGCAGCTTCACCATTCCAATACACGCAGTGCCGGTGCCGTGTGGCGAACCATCTCCGTGATCGCGGCTGAAACAGATACGTGAGGCGCCCAGCATGCCCACCGGCAGGCTGTCCATGTAAAACGCATCGACTCCGTATTCCTTGACGTACTTGTCCACGATCCACATTCGAAAATATTCACGCCAGCCATCCGCTCCGGGACACATGCCGGCATACTTGTCTTCAGGCTCGGCTGCGTTCATGAAAGTACCTTCGATGGCATGTCCGTCGGAGAACACCGAGACATATTTTCGGTATTCGTTCTGCCAGTCAGGCACGAGGGTGCCTGGCGATGTTTCCTCTTTCCACCTCTCAACCGGCGCCGGGAGTTCGGCATCGAACGTATAGTTGTTGACGTAGAATCCGACATGACCGCCCGCCTCGCGGATCTGCCGAACGTACTTCGTCAGTTCGGCTTCACCGCCGCGGTCCGGATCGGGAAGGTAGAAGCAGTAGTAACCGGCCTTTCCCTCCTTTCGCAACTGCACCATCTGGCCCCAAAGCTGCAGGTAATCGAGGCCGAGCCACTGGGCCGTCTCGAACATGGTGGGCAGGTCGCTGAAGTGATAGTTGGGTCCCCCGCTGCCGAACCACCCGTCGCAATCCTTCAGCCAGGCCGGCGGCCGGCATTCCTTCAACCAGGCCCGGGAGTCCTCGCGATACCGGTCGGCGGCCCAATGCCAGTCGCCCTCGTGCACACCTACTTGAAACCGCTGTGACGTCCACTTCTCTCCCGGCTCCAGAAACGCGAGCGTCCGGATCTCCATGGTGAGCGTTCTTCGGGCATGATCCGGAAAGCTCACGAGATCGATCTGTGTAAACGACGGGTCGTAGCTGGCCAGGTACAGTCCGCTGGCAGGTTTGTCCTTCTTCTTGTCGTCCTTATAGAGGTCCAGCCACGGCATGGATGCCCAGCCCGGATAGGTGAGCGCATAGGTGGGCCAGCCCCGCCCCGCACGGAAGGTGTAGCGGGATGGATTGGGAATCAGCTCCCCCTGCACGAACGGCCGCGCCAGGTGGTTTCGCGTCGGATTGGTCCCGATGCAGAGCCGGTCCAGCACCGGAAAGGCCGTGCGATAGACGCGCAGGTTGCCGGAGGGTTCGTTTTCAATCCGCACTGTCCATTCGGAAAGGCGGGACCGGTCTTCGAGGCGGACCGTGTAGGCCAGGGTGATCCCACCCTCAAGGACATAGCGAAAGGTGATGCTCCCGGCGTCGTTTTCTTTCGAGGTTTCGACCGCCGGGAGGAGGTCGGTAGGGCCTCGCAGTCGGATCAAGTCGCCCGGCTTTTCACTGACGAGTTCCGGCAGCGCCATGGAGAATCCGGAAAACTGTTCCTCCTCGTAGTCCTTGAAATGAAACGGGCCGTCGGCCGGGTAGGCGTAAACGGTGAAGGGTGGAACCGGCTTCTCTTTCCCATAGGCGATACTATTGACCGGCGCCGGATGGATGCAGTGCGTTTCGGTCGACTTGTTGTAGACCTCCAGCACGCAGCCCTGTTCATCGAAGCCGATTCGGAGATAGGGATTCTCAAGGAGGTGAGTCACAGGGTGGTTTTCGGGTGCCGGAAATACAAGTGCAAGAACGGGAATTGGCGCCAACATCTTTCGTATCGCCATGGCATGTCTTCGTACCGCCCCTTTCCGGTCATTCTTTCACGACACGATCATATTTCAATGCAAATTCGGCTTCTGATTCCGGATTGATTTTCCAACATGCCTTCGCATCATTATTGGCGTCAACAAGGGTTGCTCGCAGCACATCATTACTCCTCACAGGATCTGTGCGGCGGCCCTGCCGGGTTGTTTCATCGCGGTCCCATGCCGGCCCGTAGATCGCGAGTTCTCCCTGGTGGAGGCCGGTGAACCTCGCGCAGCCGCCCAGGCAAAGCCCAATGCCCTCGAAATTGGGCACCACTTCATGCGAGCGATTGATAACGGAGAAATCTAGCCCGCAAAGAACGGAAGGCTACTCTTCATAGCGTTCCACTGCTCCGTCTTCCCGACCCACGACAAGCCCGACGTCCGTCCAAACGGTTGCCGTTGTCCTCTCCCCTCCTCTTCCCATTGTCTTGATGTTTCCTCCTGCGTCCAGGCCCGCCACGATTCCATCCTCAAGAGCCGCGACGCATCCTCCGGTGCTGGTCGGCGCCAACCCAGCTACAGGCGCAACCAGAAACCGGCTCCACAGCCGTTCGCCATCCCCATTGAAACACTGCACGTATCCGTTTGAGGCGCCGGCAAAAACACGCCCCCTCGCTGATTCCACTGCGGACACCGGGCTCCCCAGGTCTGCATCCCAAAGGATCTCCCCATCCCTCCGGTACACGATCAACTGCCGGTGATTGGTATCCATGCCGAAAATCACTTCGTCCCAGCCGTCTTCGTCCAGATCGACCGTTCGCAGGCAGGTCGCCCAGGACGGAATCGACCAGCACACCACGTCGTGGCGGGACAGCGTTTGCACGCAGACTCCCTCCGCATCATGGACCCGAATGCAGGCGTGGATCGCAGGGTTCGCCATACCCGCCAAGACGTGAACGCCTTCCTTCTCCTTCATGCGGGTGACGCCAATGCAAACGGGCGGTCCCCATTGACAGCCCGTCCGCCATAGCAATGTTCCCCCCGCATCGAAAGCATACAGATGCCGATCCGCACAGCCCGCAAGAATCTCCTGCTGTCCGTCCCCATCGATGTCGCATGCGGCCAGGCTCACGATCGCGCAGGTTCGGCGGGTCCACCGATCCCAGTTCATTGGCTGCCAGGTGACCCGATGGGACCACAACACCTTTCCTGATGAATCCAGCCGACACAGCGTTTCCCCGTCCCCGCCCACGATCACGCCCCGGTCCTCCAGTTCGGCAATCGCGCGCACGGCGCCCGTGATTCCGGTGCTCCAACGCGCCTTGCCCCTCGAATCGAAGGCCGTGATGCCACCGGTACCATCGCCAGCGCAGCACCCGCCGCCCAAGCGCCCAAATGCCGTCACCGGGCCGTTACACTGCCCGGCCCACATCGGCTTCAGATCTCCCGCTTGAATCCGGAAGCCGGCGGAGTCCGCCGATCCCGCCATGCCATCCCGCCCCGGCAGAACGAGCCGATCCGGCTCGAACAACGGGCTCTCGCTGTTCGCATCCAGGCTTACGGAGAATTCCTCGCGGTCGCCCGTCACCCGGTAGCCGGATGCACTTGCTTTCAGGACCCACCCCTGGTCAAACCGATCCGACGAATCCGGCCGATCGGCCCAAAAGAGCGTGGCCAACCGGACGCCTTCGCCGGGCTGGAGCCGTCTGAGGCAGCGCTGGATCCACTGCATGCCCTCATCCGGTCGAGTCGAAGGAAATGGCGCCAGTCCCTCGGCGTCGCTTCCCTGGTGCAGCATAATGAGCCGCGCATCCCCCTGCATCGCGATCAACCCGCCGGGCCTCCGTGTCACCTCGCCGAGGACGTGCCACCGGCCCTCGACCAGGTATTCTCCTTCACAATGTGCCCAAATTTCATCGACCACCAGGAACCAACCGGATCGGCTGTGCACAATATGCCGGTCCCAGTCCGCTTGCTCCGGATACGTGATGGTAGTCCCCGACACGGAGGCGAATTCGTCCTCTTTCACGTATCGAAGCACGGCGTATCTCGACTCGCATCCAGGCCCGGTGCCGTCCCTGGCTACACTTACGCCCACGTGATCCCGCACGGAACCGGGATCCATCCCTGAAGACCCGCCAAACCATGATTTTCCCCCGCTGGTGAACCGTACGATACAATTGCCGTCCTGGTACGAATGCGACCCACCGGAAATACCATCCAGCAATAGATATTCATCCTCCTTCGCCCACCCTGACCGGAAAAAAATTTTGTCGAATGTTTTCTCAAATGGAACGTCGCGCACGTATGCGCCTTCAGGAGAAAACTCTTCGCATAACTCCATCGAGTCGTAGAACAAGCGCGACAGCGAAGCCACACCCACCCGGCCGATGTTTCGGGGCTCGCGGGCTTCGTGACCGATCATCCAGGTCCGCAGGGGATCTTCGTGCGGCCGTACCGCTAGTGCAGCCAAATCCTTTTCATCCGGAGTTCGACAAAGGTGCAGGTACGCATCATTGCCCGTCACGGCCGCGGCCATCAGGAAGTATTGCAGGGGCGCTTCTTCCAGGCTGCTGTGCGCAACGAGGGCCCGGTCCACCCCCTCCAGGAACGGCCGGCTTGCGAAGTAATCCATCCTGCCTGCAGCCAGGGCAAAATCGGCCGTGTCAAACAGGGATGCCGCCCATTGATGCCCCCACGAGTCGCACACCGGTTTGTTCGATGCCATCTGCGGTTCGAAGAATCGCTCGGCCAATTGCATCCAGGACACCCCCTCCTCGAGCCCGTGCACCTGGTGAAAATGGCGACCGCCGTAATACAGGTCCAGCGCTGTCCGGGTCTGGTGGTTCTGTCGTACCCGGTTCAGGTCGACTTGACTCAGAAACCGGGTATTGCCTGCCCCTTCCGTCGACCGATAGAGAGTCAGCAGGGCCTCCAGCGTTTCTTCCCGGTGCGTCCGCGCAAGGCCGGGATGATTCTCAAGCATCGCAAACGGAAGCAGCAGGGTCCTGATAAACCCGTGGATCAGCGGGGGATCTTCCAATTGCCGGTGAACCCACCGGATGTCCACGAACCGGCAGATTTGCCGGCAAAACATGGTGATCAGTTCGGCGAGTCCCGTTTGAAGCGCCAACATTCCGATGGTGGAGATTTCCCGCATATAGGCCCAGTCCCCACGCCCGCCACCGATCGTGCTGCACTCGAGATCTTCGTCTCCCTCCTCGAGACGCTTGCGTGCGGGATCCAGATACAAATCAGCCCATTCCCCCGATTGGACCTGGTGAAAGTGTGGCAACACCGGGCCATTTGTCTTGATGGCGCGAACCAGCGCGGCCACTGCTTCAGAAACATCCTCTGCCCGGCTGACCCCCACCACGAGCACATGTTCCATGCCCTCCAGGGAACGGGGGACAGACCGAAGGACCCATCCACCCGGCCCTGGCCACGCCCGGTCCGTCAGATCGTAGGCGCGGAAATAAAGTGCTCGCAGGAAGGTGCTGTCCATCATGTTCCCCAGCGCGAGCACTTGATGTCCGTCTGTTTCATTGACGTTGTCCGGCAGGAGCTCCACCGGCGAATGCAGCACACTTTGCAGGGCCTTTTGCAATTGGCGTGCCGCGGCGAGATACGGTCCCGCATGAGGCGCGGAGATCATTACGCCTGAAGCCAAGTCTGTTCCGTGTGTTGGGGGTGAAAACATCTTGTCCTGATCCTACGGGAACCAATGTGCGAAAAACAGAGCACAATCTTTGCTTTCTTTTTTCGGTCCCGCAAGAAACGCGCTCACCGAGCCTGCGTTTGTGTAGCAAGCGCCATCGACGCGAGAGAAGCAATGGTCTGGACTTTACGGCCGGATGGCTCGATGGTGTCCCGGTAGATGGATTTTTTCGCAGGTGGACCTAGGTTCCGGCAATCGTAGGACGGTGTGTCATGCAAAGCGAAGGAGAAGCGGCTACATCGCCCAACGTGGAAATCAGAATGCACCTGGGACGTCCAGCGGTCTTCATCGACGGCACCGTGCATCACCTTGCCGGCTACAGCGTACTCCCGTACTACGCCCGACACCTGGAGTTGTTCAGCCGGCACGGCATGGGCGTTTACCTGATTGGGCCCGGGTCCAATCCGGAGGACCAACACGGGACCCGATTCTGGTCCGGCGACCGGATCTCGAGCCGGCCGATCGTGGACTCGCCGGAAATCAATACAATTGACCAGCGTGCCGCGGAGGTCCTGGAGGCGGATCCGGACAGCTATCTGATCGTACGGTTCGTCACCCGCGCCCCGGCATCGTGGCGCAGACTTCATCCCGAGGCATTCTTCGTCACCGAGGAGGTCGAGCGGCTGGACCGGCCCTCCCTGGCCTCCGACCTGTTCTGGGGCATGAATGACCGCTATGCCGCCTCGCTTATTGAGTACGTGGAATCCCGCCCCTGGGCCGACCGCGTGGTGGGGTATGCCAACTTCCACTACGAAGAGGGCATCCACCGCCCGGTGGCGCAAGGCTGGTACTTCGATCACAGCGAGATCATGACAACAAAATGGCGGGCGTTTCTCCGCGAGAAGTACCGGAGCGACGACGCGTTGCAGGCCGCCTACGCGAATCCCTCCA
>CAZTAB010000113.1:0-2720 GCA_964611475.1 uncultured Verrucomicrobiota bacterium
CAACGTAACCTGGAGAGAGAGAGGGACGAACAGTATAGGGGTGTAATGGAAATCACCATCAATGCAAGCATGATGGTGTCGTTAACGGAGCTTTCCCCCATACGCGGAGGTAACAGGAGGTGCAACGATGGGCCTATTAGACTTGTTGCGGATGTTGTTGGGTTCGGGCGCGGACCGCGCGCGGGTCCCCAGGGCGCCAAGCAATCCGGTACCGTTCGACCCGGGCAACTATGCAATCTCGGTCGAGTACGAAAACTTTCGCGGCGAACAGAAGACGTTTCTGGGTGATTGGCGGAGTCTCCGCACGCGACGGCACCACATCTCGCTGTCGGTCGCTCCGACGGGACAGCGGATCGCCTTGTCGCAAGACCGCATTCAGAACCTCGCCGAGGTCACGACGGCGGTCGCGCGGCTGCCGACCGCCCAACAGC
Organism: uncultured Verrucomicrobiota bacterium; assembly: GCA_964611475.1. Classification (GTDB taxonomy): domain Bacteria; phylum Verrucomicrobiota; class Kiritimatiellia; order SLOV01; family SLOV01; genus CAUZEO01. The sequence goes on from CAZTAB010000113.1 coordinate 432, forward strand.
GGCGTATGATGGCCTTCCATAAGAATCGTGGTTCCACTTCGCCTCTCTACGAGAGCCTGCTGGAGAGTTTCCCTGAATGGCAGTGATCGCCGCTGTTTGGGCTTTGTCACGAAGCACGTCTGCGTTCTGCCGTGGGGTCACCGCACCCACCTCACACGCGACAGGATTGGCAACTTGAACGCGGGGGACGGATACCTGAACTGCCACCCCCGTGAGTTTGCGGCAAGGGTTCCCCGGCGGCGCACGACCACACCGACCTACTCAGGCCTGCGCAAGGCGGATTCCGTGAGTTCCAATTGATGGAACGGATTCCCGTCGTGCCCCACAAACTCGACCCGCAATGCGCGATAGGCGACACCGGCACTCGCGCGAATCAACAGAAACGTGTGAGGCTTGCCGAAATCGGCTACCAATCCAGGGTGCGGCGCATTGGCGTTGCCAATCACGCCAGAATGCACTGGCGAAGTAATCAACTCGATAACCGGGTATCCCGCAGTCTCCCGCGTCTCGTGTCGCACTACACGCGACCGGTGTACGTCACCTCCGACCAGCACCACGCCCGCAATCTTTTCTCGGCCCAGGAAACGAAAAAGCGCGTCCCTTTCGTGAGGATACGAGCCCCAGTGGTCCCGCTTGCCGGGCCGAACCGCCTCGTTCCAGATCATCCCGCAGGCCAGGATCTTGAAACGCGCCGTCGAGTCCCGCAAACCCCTACTCAGCCACTTCCATTGTTCCGCTCCCAACAGCGACCGCTTCTCCGGGGCGAAGGGCGAGGGCTCGGTGCCTGCAAAATAACGGGTGTCTAGCAGGAATACTTCCACATCTCCAAACCGGAAACGGCTGTAGATCCCGTGCTTCCCGTTGCCGTACGAGGCGTTGGCCCGGTATTCACCAAACGCGCGGCGCGCATTGGATTTCCCCGGGAGGTTCCCATCCGTATCATTGCGTCCGAAATCATGGTCGTCCCAGGTAGAATATAGACGGCGGCCGGCAAACAATTGCCGGAAAGAAGGTACTGCGGCGAACTCACGATAACGAGATCGCTGTTCTGCCAACTGCGTGCTGTCGATATACGGGGTATCCCCCAGCAGGACAATCGCCTGCGGATCCGCATGCAACATCCGTCGCCAAACCCTGGATGACCCCTCGTCCTCACGCGCGCAGGAGGCAAACGCCAGTCGGGTTTCGTGTCTCTGCACCCGCGACTCTGTTCGAAAAGAGAAGCCACGTCCCGCCAGGCACTTCTTCCCGGCGACCGTGAACTGATAGGCGTAACGAGTCCCGGGCTGAAGCCCCTGAAGTACCCAATGCCCGCAACGGTCGGTCTCGGCAGTTACCTCGCGTTCCGAGGAGACCGCCAGACCTCCCTCAACAGGTGTGGCCACCACGCCACCACGTCCCGCCGCTGCCAATCGGGCCCACAGCGTTGCGGTGCTGTCCGTCACATGGCCGACAAAAGGCCCATGGGTGATATCTGCAGCCACCCGGGTTTGCTGTTCCCGAATGAACGACACAATACGGGCAGGATCGCGCAAGCTGTGGGGATGATGTTTGCCACCTTTCTTGACGATCACCTGCATCGATCCGCCCAGATCGCGATAGCGGCGGGCAAACTCGGCGGTGTGCGCTGCGAAGGGCACACTCTCGTCTGCGTCCCCGCACACGTGCAGGATCGGGATGCGATGGGCCGCCAGGGTTGCGACGCGAATCAGGGCATCGTGACCGGCGCGCTTCGCCAGGCGTAGCGTCAGACCGTGCGCCGCCATCCAATCGGAAAGTTTCTCCAGCTCCGGATCACCCTCTTCACGGCCGGCGACGTAGGGGCGTAAGCCCATCACAGGCGCGTCACCATAGATACAGGACAAACGCGCTGGGTATTTCAGCGCCCAGGCGTAAACCATCAGTCCGCCGCGACTCATTCCCAACAGGGCCGGACGTGGCGAGAAGGCGTGTTCCGCTGTCAGATATTTGTAGAACTGCGCCCACCGCCAGACCGCCTCTCCGTTGCCCCACAACCCGGCTACGTCGCAGTACTCTACATGGAATCCCTCATCCTACAGCGCCAGCTCAGTCTGCGGTTCATGGCCCCAGAACCGCGCCCGCCAGATCCTGGGCCGACCCTCCGCAACGCTCCGAGGAGTATCCACCCGACTGGCGACACCTCCTACTACCTCGAAGTCGTATTGCTGGTAGCCGTGCCACTCTGACTGAGTGCCGGGAAAACCCGCGGCCCAGCTCCCCTGTGCGCTGGCGCAGGCGATGGCCAGTGCCAACCAACCGGCGACCTTA
>CAZTAB010000114.1:0-6252 GCA_964611475.1 uncultured Verrucomicrobiota bacterium
TTCAGAATCAGGATCCTCGCATTGTCCAGGTTCTCCCGATTCCAGTGGTTCTGGGCCACCGGGAGCATGTCATAGCGAAGTAGGCTGATGGAGAGTCCGTAGAGGGCGTCGCCCATGCTGCCGTGCTTCGATGCGTAGGGATGATGCGAAAAATCGAAAACTGCCAGCCGGTCACGGCCGACGGCCCGGTCGATGGGAAGCAGACCCGTCGGGCGGTGCGCCACGAAGGCCGCCGCGGCGAGTATCACGAGAGTGACCGGGAGAGCCGACCCCCGTGTCAGGAGCGAAACGGAAAGCAGCACGAAAACCCCAATGAAGGCGATCACGCCCAGAGTTTTCCCGTTGAACCAGGCGTACGCGGCGGGTTCGCCGAACCAGGTGAGGGCGGCACGCAGAATCTCGTTGGAACGGTTCAGATTGTTGTTGAAAAAACTGGTCGTGTCGCCGAACACGAGGACTTTTCCCTTCCCGACGTGTTCGCCGGCCACGAGAACGAGATCCCCCATCCGCTCGGTCGCCTGGTACTCGAAATCCCCCAGATGTCCCTTGTCCTCCGTTTCCTCATCGGTTCCCCAGTCGCCGTATCCGAACCGGCCCATCACCAGGGGACGGGCCGGGGGCTTCAGCGCGAGGGAGGCCCCGACGAGAATCGACAGGCGGTTCTCGGCCGGGTCTTGGAGCCAGCCGAAGGCGTTGCCTTGCCGGATACGGTAGGAATTGAACCAGCCCTGCGGCCAGAACTGCGCGGAATCGTTGTTGAACAGGATATTGCAGGGTTCAAGGAGGTCGTTGATGTGATTCCGGCCATTCTTGATGAAGGTGTGGTCCCCCAGCACCCACAGCCCCCCGCCGGCGCGAACGAAAGCCCAGACCCGCTCAAACTCTTCGGGGGTGAGCGGCTCATCCAGATTCGTGATGACCAGGATTTCGTCCGGATCGAGGTTTTCGGGGATCGCCGGGGAGGGGTCGGCCATGTTTTTTTTCTGAACGACCTCCGAGTCGCATCCGAAAAGCCGGGCGTACTCCGGAAGGAAACCGTACATGCCGCCGGCAGCACGGCCGAACCGCGTGTAGTCCGGCTTGGTGAAACTGACCACGCCGCGCTCCATGAACATCAGTTTCCGGGGCGTGGCCGTGCGGAATGCGATCGGGGGAATTACCATCATCAGCAGTACGAGGGAGGAAGCCGCAAAAAGGATCGATCGTTTTCCTGCGCGCCGCGCCGGTTTTGAGCTGGGTTCTGCCCCCGGGTTGGTCGCCCCCCGGTGCGCGTCATGGTGAAGGAACAGATAGGTAATCGCGTGCACCAGGCAGATCAGTCCCGGGTAGGCGAGCAGCGCGAGGTTCTTCAGATGTCCCCCCAGCACGGAGAGGTCGAATGGGTCGCGGAACTTCAATTCCCAGGTCAGTTCCGGCGCGGTGTTGACCTTGTAGATCAGGAATGCGCCGAGAAATGCGCTCAGCATCAGTGTCACGACCAGGAAGGCTGCGGTCCGCACCTTCGAAATCGTAGTGCGATCCCAAGCGTGGATGGAGAGGCTGAGGAAGAGAAGCAGGCTGCCGAGATTGAAGTAGGTGTAACCGACATTCAGAGTCGCGCCGGTGATCCACTCAGTGATCCGGGTCGAAACATTGGTCATTGCCTCAAGCACATCGTACCCGAGGGGCGAAAGGAAAAGATAAATATGGAGCAGTGTGTAGAAGGAAATCGCCTGTACGATCGATGGTGATGCAACCCCCGCCAGGGTCCAGATCCAGAGGTGGGCGAAGACGAGAAGGAGGATCTGCACGGTGTCCGGAAGAGGCAATGCGGAGACGGCGACCATGACCAGGATCAGCACGGATGCACCGCGCAGCAGCCGGTTCCGGGGCCAGACGCAAAGTGGGAGCGCCAGCAGCGCATAGATCAGGAAAAGGCGAACCTGGGGCGTAGTGTACCCGACGAGATCGAAAATCAGGGCGAGAGGGGCCAAGAACAAAAGAGAGGCAAGCGTGCCGGTGATCAAGGCGGCAAGGCCGGCAGAGGCCTTTTGTGCCAGCGGTGCATCCCGGTCTTGATCCCCAGTTCGCGCGGGGGGGCTGTTTTCGTTGTTATCGGTTGACATGCCGGTTTTTTTCGTTGGTCCAGAGTCGTTCATGCTACTGCTGATGAGTCTGTCGCGTCAATGGACCAGCACTCGTACACCAATCGATCTCGTAATTCGCTAAATATCAGCGGCTTATAGGCATGACGGATGTCCTGTAGCTTTTGTCCGTGCGCCCATTTCCACTTTGTTCCAGATACCAGTCGACCCGGTTAAAAAAAACTTCCTTTTTTCCCGCAAGATTTTCGGGGCCCGTCTTCCCTGCTCTTGAAATCAGCGTTGCTAGCACAATACAAAGGCCCAATTGTGCACACTTGTGGTTGGGAGAGGCGAGTAAATGATGGGGCGGGGTCGGGCCATGTTTGTTTCGCGATGGCTTGTTCGTTCGCGCCAACAGATTTATCGTCGCTGATCGCTCCAGCGCGGAAGGGCATTCTGTGGGGCCCCCCGGGGGAATACGGCCCTGAGTTGTTCGGCGTCGATGACCCAGGTCGGCCGATTTTGTTCCGCTTGGGAGATCCTTCAGGCGCCGTTGCCTTCTCTGCATCCATCTGAAGGATTTGGCTGCGCGATAACGCGCCAATGCGGATTTGATATACCCCGGAGGAAGTCTGGCCTGCCCTCTTGCCCGTTTTGGCCAGATGCCGCCTGTATGATTCAGGCTGTCTCTGGGACCCGATGGGTGGAAACTGACCTGCAACCAGAATCCCGGAGACTCGGGCCGCGCGGCCAATGTGGACCGCTGGGCAGTCCTCGTTTGAGGGGACCGTCCGGTCCCGCGATGCGAACCGAGTCGATGGGGCGTCAAGTCTTCATGCTCCCCCTGAATCGGCTTGCAACCTGAAGGGCAAAGCCGGAGCTTTTCCTGGCTGTCGATTCGGCTCAACGTTTGCGATAGAGTTGCACCCTGTCCAGCGCGGCACGTGCCTGGTCCTTGACCCGGGGTTCCTTTGCGCGGTCCATTGCCTCCAGTAGGTGCTGGTAGGCCGCGGCGTCCTGCCCCTGGCGCAGGCGGAGTTCTCCTAGTGCCAGGTAGGCCTCCGCCAGTCCGGTGCCCCGTTGTCGGGCAATGCAGCCCCGCAACGTGCGTGCTGCCGACTGGGCGTAGCCGGCTTCTTCCATCCAGAGCGACAGCCGGATGCAGTCAGCGGGATTCAAGTCCGCAACTTCCCGGGGCTCGGCTCGTGAGGCGAGGAGAAGAGCCCAACGTGCGTCCCCCTGGCCAATGGCCTTGCGAAGTAGTGCTGGCGTGGAATCCGAAACCGCGTCGCCCGCGTCGCTCTCTACCTTAAAATGAGTGCGGCGTCGCCACAGGAAGCGTTCTCCTGCGAATGCTATGCACCATCCGGCGATGAATCCCCCGATGTGCGCCCCGTACGCGACGCCCGTTCTGGCGCCTGTAAAGAAGGGCAACAGATTGTCCAGCACCAGATAGATTCCGAGGACAAGGCGCGCTGGCAGCAGAAAGAACTCCATGAAAAAGGGAAACAGAAAAACGAACACCTTAACCTTGTTCCGCGGAAAAAGAAGAAAGTAGATGCCCAGCACACCGGATATAGCTCCTGATGCGCCGACCATCGGGACCATGCTGCCCCGGGCAAAAAGACTGAAGAACACCGTGGCCGAAAAACCCGTCAGCAGGTAGAGCACCAGATAGCGCAGGCGGCCCACGCGATGCTCCACGTTGTCTCCATAAATGAACAGGAAGAGCATGTTCCCAAAGATGTGCATGAAACCGCCGTGGAGGAACATCGAAAAAAGAAGATCGGCCAGCTGGGGCGCTCCCGGCTTGAAACCGTGGACGAACACGTAGAGGTCGTAGTTTGAAAGATTCTGAACTATCTGGTGCACGCCCACCCCGGAAGGAAGGGCATGCCGGATGGACTGAATGTACTCTGCGACCAGCGGGCTGGCTGGATCGGCCTGCTGGTAGGAGAGGGGAATCGTAATGAAGAAGTAGATGGCAATGTTCAACGCAATGAGTGTGTAATTCACCCAGGGCGTGTAATTTCGCGGATTGGGGGTATCTCCGGTCGGGAGGAACATATCGGGACTCAGCTTGTGGTGGATGATAGCACCGGAAACAGATACCGGGGAGACCGATTCGAGAGTACGGAGCGGGGATTCCACGGCACACGAAAAAGCCTACCGATCGAATGTTTGATTCTTTGTTTTAAACTTTTATTTCAATTGTGTATTTTAGGTATGTGCAATCGGTTGATTTATCGACGGAGAAGACCCGGCATCGTTTATTAAATGCTGCAGGACAAGTGTTTGCTGAAAAAGGGTTCAGGGGGGCGACAATCCGGGAGATTTGTGAGCGGGCTGGCGCAAACATTGCTTCTGTCAACTATTATTTTCACGACAAGGAAGAGTTGTATCGCCTGGTCCTGGATTACGCGCACAGCCGGGTGGGGGAGCACGTGCTTCATGCCGTTCGGGATGTTTCCGATGCCGCTCCCGAGGAAAAGCTTCGAGCATTTGTGCGCGCCCACCTGCTCAGTCTACTGGGCACGGATGGGCCGCCGAGCTGGTTTTCGACGTTGGTGACGCGCGAGATGATTGAACCGACACACTTGCAACGTGACATGGTCGAAAACGAGATTCGTCCCCGCTTTGAAGTGCTCACGGGAATTATCGGGGAGATTCTCGGGCCCCTCGCGACAGCGGAGCAACTCCGTCACTGTGCGTTGAGCGTGGTGAGCCAATCCGTGTTTTATAAGCTTGCTTCCCCGGTGATTCGGGTTCTGCAGCCGGAGCAATCCTATTCGAGCGCAGATCTTGAAGTTCTCGCAGACCACATCGCCGAATTTTCTGTTGCTGGAATTAGAAACGTGCGTAGCCACATGGAGCGGAACAAAGGATGAAGGTCGCGAGCGCCAGAAGCAGTTGGGGAATTCTAGTCCCGGTGCTGGCAACGCAGCTTTTCGGATCCGGGTGTGCGGTATACGAGGCAAAGGTTCCCGGCGAGCCGACGCTGGCGATCCCCTCCGTATTTACAATGCATCCGGACGGAAAAATTCCGATTGAACGCTGGTGGGCCGAGTTTGAAGAGCCCCAGCTCTCCGTGGTTGTCGAGCGTGTGGTGACGAACAATCTGGAGCTTCGTCAGGCATGGGCCCGCCTGCAGCAGGCGGAAGCGCTCGTGGCGTTCGAGGGAGCCGGCTTGTATCCCCGACTGGATTTGGACGCCGGCGGGTCCGGCGCGCAGCCAGTCCCGCCCGGGTCTTTTGAGCGGTACTTTGTCGGTGCGGGCCTGACGTATGAGATAGATCTGTGGCGGCGTGTTGCCTCACGGCGGGAATCCGCCGCCCGTTCCCGCGATGCCACGCGTGAAGATGTTGAGGCGGCTGCATTGAGCCTGGCGGGGCGAACGGCGAGTCTCTGGTTTACCCTGCAGGAGCAGCAGGCCTTGAGGCGACTTTTGGCAGCGCAGATTCAAAGCGGTGAGACGATCCTCGAATTGCTGGAGCTGCGGTTTCAGGTCAGCCAGGCGACGGTGCTGGACGTATACCAGCAACGGCAGCAACTTGCCTCGACGGAGGCGCAGGTGCCTGGTGTGGACGCGCAGATGCGTACTACATGGCACCAGATTCAGGTGTTGCAGGGCATTGCGCCCGGGGGGGTTCCGGTTGGTCTGGCCACCAACGAGTTGGCCGGTTTGCCGCGGTTCCCGGACATCAGGTCCCCGGTCTCCCTGATCCTCCGGCGGCCCGATCTTCGTTCCGCAATGCTACGGCTACAGGCGGCGGACCGTGAAGTGGCCGCGGCCGTGGCGGACCGGTATCCCCGGCTGCAGTTGTCCCTGTCCTACCGCTTCAGTGCGAAGGACTTTGCGGAGATCCTGAGCAACGAAACCCGTTCGCTTGCCGGGAATCTGCTGCTTCCGTTGGTGGACGGCGGACGCCGGCAGTCTGCGGTGGACCGGCGCAAGGCGGTTGTCTCGGAGCGGCTGGCGTTGTTCAATGAACGTTTTCTGGTTGCGGTGCGGGAGGTGGAGGACGCGCTGGTGAATGAGCGGTTTAGCCTTGAACGAATAGTCCGGCTCATTGCGGTGCGTGCCGCAGCGCGGTCCAATTTCGATGAGGCCGGATCGCGGTATCGAAACGTGTTGAGCGACTATCTCCCCGTGATCACTGCGCTGCAGTCCTTGCAGAATGTAGAACTC
>CAZTAB010000115.1:0-4270 GCA_964611475.1 uncultured Verrucomicrobiota bacterium
ACAGGATCAGTAATGGCAATGTGGTTGCCGCTGCCGAAGATGTCGAGGATGTTTCCAGTGTCACATTTTGATCCGTCGGAGACAAAAATCTCATCATCGAAAACCTCGATCCCGTGCTCGCGGTAGTCGCCCGAGGCAATAGCCGCGCGCAGGAAATCATACCCCTGTTCCGGGCCGTATCCGCGAAAGCTTTCTTTCTTTCCCAGTTCATCGACGGCGGCCTTCATTGCCTCCCGGGCGGCAGCGGGAAGCGGCTCTGTGACATCCCCGATGCCACAGCGGATGAGATTGCCAGCCTCGCCGGGGTTTCCCTGACAAAAGGCGTTCACCCTGCGGGCAATTTCCGGGAAAAGATAACCGGCTTTCAGCTTGAGGTAATGATCGTTGAGTCGGGCCATGAACTGAGATCGTGCTCTTTTCGCGCCACCAGGTCAAGTGCCTGGAGATCGGGTGGATGGACATAGACACAATGTCCGGGCAGGAAAGAAGGCCGGCGCGACAAAACGGAGGAGGATCACGCCGGCAGTGGTCGGGTCAGGAGAAAATAATTAGTGGGTCATGTTCAGGCTCGGGGCGACTGATATGGAAAGGCAGGGAAAGTTTGCCACGAAATCCAGATCAGCTGCACGGCGCAAGAGGTCGTTGAAAGTACGGCGCACGCCCGAGACCGGGTCCGGCATCGGCATGTTGGTTCCTAGCAGGAAATTTGACAAATTGGATTCAAAACCCGGGTCACGCTCGGCGACGTGTACAAAAGGAAACGATCCGACTCCCAGTGGTGGGGCAAACCCCGCAGCCTCCCCTCCGTGACAGGCATTGCAGGTGTTCAACGAGAAATTGTGGCGGGCATCGTTATTATTGATTCCCAAGGCGTTCCAAAAAAAGCTGGAGTTGGCCGTGGTCGCCTTCCCCGAGAGGAACGGTAGAAGAAAAGGGAAACTCAGCGGCACCACGGGCTGACTGGCAAGTATATCGGCCTCGTTGATATTGATAAAATCGCGAAGGTCCGGTGACCCGTTCTTGAGATCCGCCGGGGTCTGCTTGGTGGTGACTTCGGTGAGGTGGTTGGGCGATACACCGGATCCGGTGATCTGCCACTCCCTGAGTCGCCACGGGTTGACGCCGACAATATCGTTGGATCGCAGCTGGTTGATGGCACTGCCGTTGGGCTTGGAGGAATCCGCGTTGGCCTTGGCCACGATCTCGGTGAGGGTTTCAAGTTCCGTGTTGAACGCAGCCCCGAATGACAGGGAACTCAGGTCTGCCCACCTCTGCGCATAGTCCTTGATGTTCGCGCACCCGGCGATCGGCGCCCCATACTCGAAGATCACCGTCATCCTGTGGTGAGCACCGGTGTCGAGGTCCAAGGCACAGAAGACAAACCGGCACTCGCCGGCGTTGCCGCTGGCATAAGCAGATCCATCGCGCAGGTCAATGCGGTTGACGATGGCGGTCAGTCGGAAGGGTGCCATGCGAAGGTCGAAGGGGTTGCGCCCTAACGCAAGATTCTTCGCGTTCCATTTGGCAATCAGTTCGACCTGCACCTGTCCACCGCCGGGAAGGGCCGGATTGGAGGAGGGAACAGGATCAAAGTTGATGATCTGGTTCTGTTCGAAGTGCTCGATCCATCGTGCTGCGAAAAGCTCGGGATCGATCCCGGTTAGGGGCTCATTGCACATCTGCTCCATCAGGTAGGCGAAGGTCCACTTGCCACCCTCCGTTCCCGCCCCGGTGAAGGGGTCAAAGGTGCGTGATCCATCCTCAACCACGCTCAGGTCAGTGATCATCAGTGATTTCTTGGAATCGACCGCGCTGGGAATGCCGAGGATCGGTATCCCGGAAACAGCCTGCGCCTTGAAGCCTGCGCTGTCACTTGTGACACCCAGCGCCTCAAATTCCCCGCCGTTATTAAAGGGAAAGAGCTTGAAGTCCTCGGCGACCTCGGCGGGGTTGGGCACAGTGGTGTATCCTATCAGCGAGCGGCCTTGGAATACCGGGACCCTGCCGTCCCCGGTGTTGTTTATCCGGTTGAGTGCCGTTGCCAGCTCACTCTTAAAGGTTTCAACGGCATCCTGCGGGACGGTGCTGACATAGGTTCCCACCTTGTCATCCCTCTCCATGGTAAGGACCCCCTCGTTGAGAATCAGCGGGAATGTCGCTGGCAGCTTGTCGGGCCAGTCGACAATCGATTGCTTGAGCGGATACCCGATGGTCAGCTTGTCGCCGTTGAGGCTGATGTCCTGCGGACGGAAGGTTTGCGGGTCGGGAATCAGGCCTTGAGGCACCAGCGGACGGGCCGCCGAGACAAAATCCGGGCTGCCAAGGTTCAAACGGGCACGAACTAGGCGGTTGGGATCCTCCGCGGATACGACGATCTCAATGACTTCCTGTACCGAGTCGGTTACCTCTATGGGCAGGTAGGAACCATTCTTGTCCAGTTCCTCAACTGAGACTGGCGGAGTGCGCACTTGGATCTTGAGCTCTCCATCCTCAACGATGACGTTCTCTATATTCTGTGCATCTGCCACGCCGGTGATCAGCACCGCCAAAGCTGGGAATGTGAATTTCAATAGTTTCATGGTCTTGATCTTTTATCTTGTATGGGAGGGGAGTTGCCTTGGGCTGGCGGCTAGTGGGTTGAGGTTGAAATAGGGCGATTCATAAAACATAATATACATGCATCTGAGCCCGATGTCAAGCCAAAGCCCCGGGCCAGCGCCGGTGGGTAGAGGGGAGAAATGATTATGCATATGAAGAAATTGACTGCTTTTCCTTTTTGGAATCTCGGTATGCCTCCTTCAAATGCCATTTCCCTCATACTTGCCGCCTCGGGGTTGTTAATGTTCGCCCCCATGGCAGCGGCAAACCATCCTCCCACAGGTTCGGTAACGATCGATGGCACGGCCAGGGAGGACGAAACCCTCACCGCCAGCAACAACCTGGCCGACGAGGATGGCAACAATCCGATCCATGTGCTGGTCGTTTACCCTCAACCCGCCGCGCAGCAGATGCAGTACATGATCAATTGGGGCCGAAACTGGGGCGAGGTGGATATGGATCCCTTCCTGCAGGCCGTTTTCGCGCAGGCCACGGGAATCTATGGTGACAGCGGCATCAGCGTCGCCCTCGACGTCGTCCACTCCGAACAGGTTGATTTCTCCCACATCGACGAAGACTGGCAAGTCGACCTCAGTTATGCGCTGATGAATTCTGAAGGTGGAAGCAGCTACCTCAACCAATACATCAGCGAAATCGAAACCCTTCGCAGCCACCACTCTGCTGACATCGTGGTTTACTGGAGACGGTTCAACGACGGGGGGCCCGGTTCGAATGGCGCCGGGAGCATAGGTGGGGGTGACGACGAAGCGTACCTTCAGCTGACGTATGGCGGAATGAACCCGGCCATCGTTGCCCATGAATCCGGACACCTGCTATCTGGCGAGCATGGTGACGGTGTTCAGGACTCGGCAGTTTATGCCGTGGATGGAGATACACCGCAGTTGCGCGAATACCGGACAATCATGGCTGTAGCCGTTCCGCTGGGCCTTGAGCAGTACAACTACCTTTGGCGTTTCTCTGATGCCAACGCCACGGTGACGGGCGACGTCATCTGCAGTGAATTAAACGGTTCGCCGAAGACATGCTCCCTTGAAGACGAAGTGTCACTGGGCAACGCGTCGAATGACGTTGTCCCAAAGCTCAGGGTAATGGCTCCAATTGCATCTGGATTCCGCATATCCGACGGGGATCTCCGCTACCAGTGGAACCGCGATGGGGAGCCGATTCCCGGGGCAACAGGAACCGCCTACACGCTGACTCAGGATGACGTTGGATCCATCATCACCGTGACGGCCCGTTACACGGATTTACTGGGCACCGATGAAAGCGCAACTTCAGACCCAACCGCCGTGGTGGAGTCGACGGCGTCACCCTCCACGCTTCAGATAACAGAACAGCCTCAGGACCACACGGTGAACCAGGGCACTACTCTGGCCTTTTCCGTGGCGGCCACCAGCAGCGTTGCCCCCCCCGACGGGTTGAACTATCAGTGGAGGAAAGACGGGGTGAACCTCTCTGGCGCCACCGGCTCGACACTGGAACTGGAGGCCGTGGATCGCGGTGTGTCAGGAGCGTATTCCGTGGTGGTAAGCGACGGTGAAGAAACCCTGCAAAGCAGTGCCGCGGCACTTCGCATTTTGGTCGCGCAACGCCTGGAGCCTCTGGAAAGACTTGCTGAAGGAGGTTTTCGCCTTCGTTTTGGCGACCATGA
>CAZTAB010000116.1:0-14532 GCA_964611475.1 uncultured Verrucomicrobiota bacterium
AGGAGGAGGGCGGGGTGGTTCGTACCCAGACCCTGCCTGGAGCGCGGGTTGGCGATCTACTCATCATCGAATGCGCGGGCGCGTACGGATTCGTCATGAGTTCCAACTACAACAGTAAACCCCAGCCCGCAGAAGTCATGATCGACAGCGCCACCCCGCGACTCATCCGGGCACGCCAGACCAACGAAGATCTGATTCGTGGTGAACGGATTCCCTAGCCCAGGATGGACCGTCCGTCCACGGCGAGGGCGGCTTCCTTGATGGATTCGGCGAGCGTGGGGTGGGCATGGACGATGCGGGCGATGTCCTCGGAACTGGCGTTGTACTCCATGGCGACCACTGCTTCGGCGATCAGTTCCGAGGCCGTTGGAGCGATGATGTGCACGCCGAGGATCTCGTCGGTTTCCCTGTCGGAGATCAGTTTCACCATGCCGTCGTGGTCGTCCAATGCCAGGGCGCGGGTATTGGATCGGAGGGGGAATCTGCCGATTTTATATTCCCTCGCCTCGGACTTGAGCTGCCTTTCGGTTTCTCCCACCCAGGCAATTTCGGGGTTGGTGTAGATGACCCAGGGAATCACGCCGTAGTTGACATCGGTTTCTGAGCCCGCGAGTCGCTCCGCGACCATGATTCCCTCCTCCGTGCCCTTGTGCGCGAGCATCGGGCCGCGAACAACGTCGCCGATTGCGTAGATGTGAGGCACGTTCGTCCGGCAGCGGGCATCCACGAGGATGTCGCCCGCCTCATCTGTCAGCACGCCGATGTTTCCGAGATTCAATCCTTCCGTGTGCGGCCGCCTTCCCACTGCAACGAGGAGGCGGTCCACCTCGAGGGTGTGATACCCCGAGTCGTCTTCATAATGCACCGAGACGAGGCGGTCATTTGTTTCAGCGGAGATCACGCGCGTATTCATATGGATTTCCAGACCCTGTCCGGTGAAGGCGGCATGGGCATGATTTGCGATTTCCTCATCTGCAAAGGAGAGAAATTTTCCCATGGCCTCCAGAAGGATCACGTCCGACCCGAGCCGCTTCCACACCGAGCCCAGTTCGACACCGATCACGCCCGCGCCGATGATGCCCAGTCGCCTGGGGACCTTTTTGAAGTCCAGCGCTTGTGAAGAATCCAGGATCCGCTTCCCGTCCACTTTCACCGTCGGAAGGTTGTTGGGGGTGGAGCCGGTGGCGAGGATGATGTTCGAGGCCTTGATCGTTTCCTCGGAACCCACGTTGTCCGGCGGGATGATCCGGACGTGGATCGGATCGGCCAGAGCGCCGCGCCCGTTGTACCAGGCGATGCCGTTCTTTTGAAACTGTGATTTGATGTTTTGCGCCAGGGTGCGGTCGATGTTGTCCTTCCGTGAATTCATCTGGTGCTGGTCGAGTCCAACGCTGTCGACGGAGATCCCGTGTTCGGCCAGACGGTACTGCAACCGGTGATACTTGCTGGATGAATCGAGCAGGGCCTTCGACGAGACGCAGCCGGCGTTCACGCAGGTTCCCCCGAGGGCGAAGGTTCCGTCCTTGCCCACGTATGAATCGACACAGGCGGTCCGGAATCCAAGCTGGGCACAACGGATGGCAGCCACGTACCCGGCCGGTCCGCCTCCAATGACAACTACATCGAATGATTCCATCACACTTGAAGCAGCAGGCGTGCGGGATCTTCCAGCATGTCCTTGATGGCCACGAGGAAGAGCACCGCTTCGCGCCCGTCCACGATTCGGTGATCGTAGGAAAGGGCAAGATACATCATCGGCCGAATCACGACCTGTCCATTTTCTGCGACCGGCCGCTCGGTGATCGTGTGTATCCCCAGGATTCCACTCTGCGGCGGGTTGAGTATGGGTGTCGACAGCATCGACCCGAACACGCCGCCGTTGGAGATGGTGAATGTCCCTCCCGTCAGATCCTCGATCTGGAGCTGGTTTTCGCGCGCGCGGGATCCAAATTTGTGAATTCGCTGTTCGATTTCGTGAAAAGCCAACCGGTCGGCATTGCGAAGAACCGGAACGATGAGCCCGCGCTCGCTGCTGACCGCGATGCCGATGTTATATGCTCCGTGATAGATGATGTCGTGGTCCTCGACTGATGCGTTGATGACAGGATACCGGGCCAGGGCCTCGACGGTCGCCTTCACAAAGAATGGCATGAACCCGAGCTTGACCCCGTGCTTTTTTTCAAATTCCTCTTTATAGCGGTTTCGGAGATCGATCACGGGTTTCATGTTCAGCTCGTTGAAGGTGGTGAGAATGGCCGCGTTCTGTTGCGCCTCGACAAGCCGCTGGGCGATCCGCGCCCGGATCCGAGACATCGGCCGCCGCTCATCTTCCGGTCCATCGTTCGAGGTCGGGGACGGCGGTTGCCGGGTGGTCGCGGATACGGGCTTCTTCTCTTTCGCGCTTGTTTCGTGCGCCCGTTGAATGGTTTCCAACACGTCCGATTTCGTCACGCGGCCCTGCCGACCGGATCCCATGATCGAGCTTGGGTCCAGCCCATGTTCTTGGATTAGTTTCCGGGCGGAGGGACTCAAGCCTAGCTCCGTGTCGCCGCGGACGGTGGCTTCTTCCGTCGGGGCGGCTTCCGAGGGCTCGGGTTCGGGCGCCGGTGCGGCGGCGGCCGCATCATCGCCCATGACGGCGATCACCTCCCCGCTCAGGACCGTGTCGCCTTCCATCTTGATCAGTTTTCCCAGTGTGCCGGAATCTCTCGCCGCCACTTCAAGCACGACCTTGTCCGTCTCGATGTCCGCCAGCTTTTCGTCTGCCCGCAGCGTGTCGCCGGGACGCTTGTACCATGCCATGATGGTGCCCTCTTCCACGGATTCGGGAAAGACGGGCGCTTTGATTTCCACGGTCATCTGTTGAATCACCTCTTACTTGGCAATAATCGTTTCACCCTGGTCCGGAAGGATTCTTACGTGGGCCATCCCGCCTAGCGTCAGGGCGTCATCCAGTATGCGACCCTGCCGTTCGGAGTGTTTCCGGATGTCTCCGCCGGCCGGCGCGGCGCTGGCTGCGCGGGAAACGCACCGCAGTTGCTGCCCAGGCTGCAGGCAGTGACGGATCTTGTGCTGAATGGAATACCACGCCCCCTGATTCCGGGGCTCCTCCTGTACCCAGATGATATCGGGCGTTCGCCCGAAGCCGGATAACACCTCGCTGAGCCGGGCGCGTGGGAACGGATACAATTGTTCCACCCGAACAACTGCGATGTTTTCGATGTTTCGCTTTTCCCGCTCTTCGATGATCTCGAAGTATACTTTCCCGCTGCAGAGCAGGACGCGCTCCACCGACTCGGGGGACAGTTCGGCATCATTGATGATGAGTTGAAATCCTTCGGACGTCAGGTTCTCCAGAGAGGAAAAGGAGCGTTTCTTTCGCAGGATGCTTTTCGGTGACATGATCACCAGCGGTTTCCGGTACCGCCGGATCAATTCGCGCCGCAGCAGGTGAAACATCTGGGCCGGCGTTGTCGGCGAGGCGACCTGAATATTGTCTTCGGCGCTGAGCTGAAGGAACCGCTCCAGCCGGGCCGAAGAATGTTCGGGCCCCTGTCCTTCCCAGCCGTGCGGCAGCATGAGAACCAGTCCGCACAGGCGGCGCCACTTCTGCTCCGAGGAACTGAGGAACTGGTCGACGACCACCTGTGCCCCATTCACGAAGTCTCCAAACTGTGCCTCCCACACCACGAGGGCTTCCGGGTCCGTCGTGCTGTAGCCGTACTCGAATCCCAGCACCGCTTCTTCCGACAGAATCGAGTCCACGATGGTGAAATGCCCCTGGTCGTCGCCCAGGTGGCGCAGGGGAATGTAGGTGTCGCCGTTGCGCTGGTTGTGCAGCACGGTGTGACGGTGGAAGAAGGTGCCGCGTCCGCTGTCCTGCCCGGTCAACCGGACCGGGGCGCCCGACTCCAGAAGAGATGCGTACGCCAGGGTTTCTGCGCAGCCCCAGTCCATGGGGAGAGCCCCCGCGATCATCTTGACCCGGTCATCCATGAGTTTGCGGACGCGGGGATGGAGTTGAAAGTCCTCCGGGAGCGTGGTGATCAGGCCGCCGATCCGCTTGATGTCTTCGGTGGTCAGGCGGGTGTCGCAGGGGCTGTCCCACGTGCCGTGGAGGTAGTCACTCCAGTCCGCGATGTGCGGATAGCTGATGGAATCGTCGATGTTCGGTGCGACCTGTTCTCCCGCGTCGAGCCGGGCCCGGAACTCCTCCGCCATGGTGGTGGCTTCTTTTCCCGTGACCACCCCGTCACGGACCAATTGCTCCGCGTACAGCTCGCGGGTTGTTTTGTGTTCGCGGATTCTCTGGTACATTATCGGCTGTGTCGCCGCCGGTTCGTCGGCTTCGTTGTGGCCATGGCGGCGATAGCAGACGAGGTCGATCACAACATCCTTGTGGTATCGAAGCCGCCAGTCCGCCGCGAGCTGGGCCGCGTATACCACGGCTTCCGGGTTGTCGCCGTTGACGTGAAGAATGGGCGCCTGCACTACCTTTCCGATGTCGGTACAATACAGGGTCGAGCGGGAGTCGAGTGGGTTGCTCAACGTAAACCCGATCTGGTTGTTGACCACGATGTGTATCGTTCCGCCCGTTGTGAATCCCCGGGTTTGCGCGAGGTTGAAGGTCTCGTAGACCACGCCCTGACCGGTAATCGCCGCGTCCCCGTGAATCAGGACCGGGATGACCTTTTCGCGTTCGTAATCCTTTCTCCGGTCCTGTCGCGCACGGACTGACCCCTCCACGACCGGGTCGATGATCTCCAGGTGGGAAGGGTTGAAGGCCAGGGCCAAGTGCAGTGGCCCGCCGGGCGTGCGGACATCTGTCGAGTAGCCTTCGTGGTATTTGACGTCACCGGAGCCTTTTTCCGCCGCCTCGTACTTGTTCTCGAACTGTAGAAAGAGTTCCTTGGGCGTCTTGCCCATGATGTTGACCAGCACGTTGAGCCGACCGCGATGGGCCATGCCGATCGCCATCTCCTTGACGCCGCTCGTGCCGCAACGGTCGATCACGGTGTTGAGCAGCGGGATCAGGCTCTCGCCACCCTCGAGCGAAAAGCGCTTTTGCCCGGAATAACGGGTGTGGAGAAACCGCTCAAGCCCCTCGGCTGCGGTGATGCGGGAGAGAAGGTCCCGTCGGAACTCTGCTGGATAAGAGGCGGAGCTGCGCGTGCGCTCGAGCCGTTCGCGCAGCCAGTTTCGCATCTCGAGATTGTTGATATGGTTGTATTCCACGCCGATGCTGCGCGTGTAGGTCTGCTGCAGCACCTGAATGATTTCCCGGAGCCTGGCCTCTTTGGGACCCCACATGGTTCCGCAGTCGAAGACCGTGTCAAGGTCCGCTTTCGACAGGTTGTGCTCTTCGAGTTGGAGTGCTCTTGGGAGCTCCCGGGGGCGGAGTTGAATCGGGTCGAGCTGGGCGGCCATGTGGCCGTGAATCCGGTAGGACATGATGAGTTCACGCACGCCGGACTGTTTTTCCGCGGGGATCACTTCCCCGTCGGGCGATTTTGGAATGACCTGTGTTTCATGCCGGGTCGGCGCGGGTCGCGCCGGCGCGAGGGCGTTCTGCCGGATCGGTGGCCTTCGCGCCGCGGCAGGCTCGGGCTCGTCACCGAGTCTGTCGAACCAGACGCGCCACTCCACCGGAACGCATGTCGGATCCTTGAGGTATTCCTCGTACAGATTTTCCACGAACGGAGCGTTGAGCGAGAACAGGTGGGCTGTATCCGGAGAATTTTTATTCATGACGCAACCTATGGAGGACAAGGAATTCCTGTAAGAGAATTCGATGCCTACTGTACACGGAAAAGTCGGTTTCTACCACAAAGTGAAAACAATCTCAGTCCCCTCCGGGCCGGACCGGGGCAACGGGGGGATGTAAATACAGGGGAACCAGCGGTTCCGAGGGAACACCGCCGCGCATTTTTTCCATTGCGACTTGGGCCAGAACGGCGGCGTCAGGGAAACAGGGTGAGGAATGCCAGTCATGGCCCGTGAATGCCGAGGGGTGGAGTATCGACTGCAGCCGGGACCATTGTGGACTGACGAACAGCGTGTCCTCCGGCACGGAGCCAGGAAACGAATCGGCGGAAACAACGCGCCAGACATTGGTGTCCGACACCCTTTCACGCTCGTCATCGAAGGATCCAATCCAGATGGAACCACGCCGTGCATCGCCTACTACGGCCACTGGCCGCGCTTCCTTCAGGCTCGACCGCATCTCGCGGGCGATGGAGGAACCACTGCTTACCGCGTAGACCGTTGCGTCGCCGGGGAGGGCAAAAGACCGGGCGGTGGCGGTGGCGATCCGCAAAGCGGAATACGTACCGGGCCCGCGTCCGACGATAAAGGTGTCCACCTCTGCCGGTTGAATTCCGGATCGATCGAAGAGGGATGTCAACTCGGCAAACGTTCGCCGACCCGGGAATCCCGTCTGGGACCAGACGGCCGATCCAAGGATGAGGGATTCTTCGGTCAAGGCGAGGCTTGCCCAGTCCGACGAGAGTTCGATCGACAGGGAAATCATGCCGACACCCCGGGCTCAATACAAACCACGCGCACATCCTCTGCAACGTCGTGCAGCAGCCGCACGCGAAGGGTGTGCGGCGGCAGAATCGTTTCCGCCCGCTCCGCCCATTCGATTGCCGTGATCCCATCGCCGTTCATGGTCTCTTCGAGCCCAAAGCCAACCGCTTCCTCCGGGGAGGATACCCGGTAGAGATCGACATGAAAAAAACGCGGTCCACCATCATATTCGTTAATGAGCGTGAAGGTCGGGCTGGTGACAGGTTCGTGAACGCCGTAGGCGCCGGCAAGTCCCTGGACGAAGCAGGTCTTGCCCGCGCCGAGATCCCCGTACAGCGCAACCACCGCGCCCGGCGCCAGACCCTCGCCCAGTTCGCGGGCAAGTGCCCGGGTTTCCTCCGGGCTGGTGGTGGTTCGTTTTTGAGTCTGGTTCAAGATGACCTTTCGTTTGCGCTTCACATACTCGCATACCTGTGAAGGTATGAGTAGGCTTTCCGCCCGTTTCTTAATGACGGAAATCAAGGGCTCGCAATGGAATTATCGAGATGTTCAATCCTGCAAAAGGCCATTTTGCCCTGCCGAGAATGCGGTGCCAGCTGCAGCAGGTACGTGACGGTAGAACCGGATCGCCCGAAGACAACGTCGGATTACGACACCATCGGCTGGTCTCTCCCGCGCCGGAATGACAACGCGCACATCGATTATGAGAATGGCTGGTGCGTCGAGTTCGAGGCTCCCCGTGAGTCCCTGCAGAGCAACCACGACTGTGGCCGGTACGAGGCGCGGTCCCAAGTTTTCCGCGAACATGAATGCCCGGCGGGATCCTGCGAATTCTTTCAGAATCCGGTCCAGTTCCTTTGTCGTCCACCGGCGGAATTCGAGGCATATCTGGAGACCAAGGGGATCGAGCGGCGCTGGAAGCGGGGTCCCAAGGTGCCCTGCGCGGAATCGAACCTTGCGGAATAAACTTTCAATCCCCGGGAAAACTCCCCAAGGATGACGTCATGGATGTCTCGGTTGTTGTTCCGGTTTTTAACGAAGAGGAGAGCGTGGAGCTGCTGTGTCGGCAGTTGCACGACGCGCTGTCCGGGCTCGGCATGTCCTATGAACTTCTCCTGGTCGACGATGGAAGCAGCGACAACACCTGGGACCGGCTTGTGGAGCTACGGTCTGAAATTCCGTGCCTCGGGCTGATCTGTTTTCGGAGAAACTTCGGACAGACCGCCGCCATGAGCGCCGGGTTTCACAAGGCTCGTGGCGATGTGATTGTCACTCTCGACGCGGACTTGCAGAATGATCCGGCCGACATCCCTCTGCTGCTGAAGGAAATGGGACCGAACGTCGACGTGGTCAGCGGGTGGCGAAAGAACCGCAAGGATCGGTTCCTGGACCGGCGGCTCCCGTCGATGATAGCCAACCGGGTTATCAGCCGATTCACCGGTGTGGGAATTCATGATTTCGGGTGCACACTCAAGGCATACCGGCGCGAGGTCATTCAGAATGTGCACCTGTATGGCGAGATGCACAGGTTCATCCCCGCCTTCGCGTCCTGGGTAGGGGGCAAGGTTGTCGAGGTGGAGGTCAATCACCGTGCGCGACAGTTCGGCACATCCAAGTATGGCATCGCTCGCACCCTTCGGGTGGTGCTCGACCTGATCACCGTGAAATTCCTGATGCGGTACAGCACGGGGCCGATTCAGATTTTTGGCAAGATCGCTGTCCTCTTCTTGCTGCCGGGAATCCTGTTGCTTTTGCTCATGATCCTAGCCAATGGACTATACCATTTCGGAGTGCCGAATGCGATGGACAGCTTGATCAAGCGCCCATTTTGGGTGATGACCAGCTTTCTGCTGATCTTCATGGGTATGCAGTTCATCAGCATGGGGCTCCTGGCGGAGATGCAGGTTCGGACGTACCACGAGTCGCAGAACAAACCGATCTACTTGGTGCGTGAGGCGTTGGATCCCTCGGACGAGGGTTGATTTGGGTTTGTGGGGTGAAGGTGTGGTCGATTTCAAGATGATTGCTGAATCCTGAGGCCTTCTTCACGAACGTGGAACTTCCAGACACCTCCGTATCTTCTGCCGCTCTTGCCGGCTATGTTCTCATCCTCCTGGTCGGGCTGGTGGTTGACGGGGTTGTTTTCCTCAGGACGCGCGAGGGAGGCACCCGGTGGCCGCGTCGTGCGCGTCACTTGTTGCGACGGCGGGTAACCGGGCGAAATCTTCTGGCTGTGATGACCGTCGTCTTCTCGCTTTACCTGCTGGTGACTGGGGTTCTGGTTGTGACCGGCTTGTCAAAGAAGTTGTGCGAATCGACGCAGTTCATTGTTTACAGTTTTACGTTCCACTGGGCGGTGTTGTTCTGCACTGCAATTTTCCTGTCCCTGCACAACGTGCGGTGGAGAGCCGCTTTCGGCCTTCGGCTGTCGCGCGTGCGGGCGGACGCGGGGAGGGGTCTTGTCGCCTATTTGGGCATGATGCCGATCGTGTTCCTCTACATGCTCCTGTACAACATGTTGCTGCAAACGCTGGGCCATGAAATCGAAATGCAGGATGTCGCAAAAGCGCTGTCCGCCGACGGCCCGGGGTTCACGAGGTATTATCTTCTCTTCATGGCGCTCGTTTTGGCGCCAGTTGCGGAAGAGATCGTTTTCCGGGGACTTCTGCTTCCGTTGATGGCTCGCAAGCTGGGGCTTTCCCGTTCGATCCTGATCGTTTCCGTATTGTTTGCCGCCGTGCACCCGCATCTTCCAGCCTTGGTCCCCCTGTTTGTCGTGTCCATTTTCCTGTGCGTAGGATATGCCTACACTAATTCGCTCGCGGTCCCGATCGTGATGCACATGATGTTCAACGGAGTGAATATTCTGTTGCTTTATTGTTCCGGAAACGGAATTCACTGACCGTGTCCCGTTCACTTTCAGACCTTGGGGAATCCGAACTCATCGCCTTTTTGAGCGACCTGCTGCCGTCCGCGCCGGGCGTTCGGATCGGCATTGGGGACGACGCGGCGGTGGTGGCCGGGACGGGGGACCGGGAGCTGGTCCTGACGTCAGATGCCGTGATCGAGGGCGTGCATTTCACGCCGGAGGATCCGGCCGGTAGCGTCGGGCACAAGACCATCGCCCGTGTCCTCAGCGATTTCGCAGCGATGGGCGCTGACCCGGCCTGGGGTTTGATCGATCTGGTCGCGCCGGGGAATCAGTCTGTGGATTACGTGGAATCGCTGTATCGGGGCGTGGCGGCCACGAGTTCCGCGCACGGATTTCACGTGGTCGGGGGAGACTGTGCCCGCGGTGAGCCGCTGTCCATCCACTGCTTCGGCGCCGGGACCGTGCCGCCGGGCAGGGCACTGCCCCGGAGTGGCGTCTGCCAAGGGGACATTTTGTTCGTTACCGGCGAACTGGGTGGCAGTGGTGCGGGTGGGCATCTTTCCTTCGCGCCAAGGCTGCGTGAAGGCAGATGGTTGCGGGAGTCCGGCATGGTAACCTCCATGATCGACGTGAGCGACGGGCTCGCCACCGATGCCACCCATCTTGCGCGCGCTGGCGGGGTCGTCATCGAGGTCCGGGCCGCGGATCTTCCGGCGTCGAAGGAGGCGCAGCGGGCCGTGGGCGGACGAACGAAGATTGAGCATGTACTGTACGACGGCGAGGACTTTGAATTGCTTTTTACGGTGTGCCCCGATGCGGCGGCGGATTTGCTGGACGTTTGGCCCTCGGTGTTTTCGACCCGGTTGACTGGCATCGGGCATTGCGGGAGTGGACCGGATGGAGTCGTTTTGGTTCATGAGAACGGGTCGAGAGAGGAACTCGCCCCGGGCGGATTCGATCACTTTTCCTAAGCCCTCAGGATGGCCTTCGCGGGTTGCCTCGGGTTTCGTGTCCTTTGCCCCCCGTCCCTGACGAACCAACCGGTGCCCATCGAATACCTGGAGGCAATTCTTAGGAGAGAGCCCTCATGGGGTATTGATCCCGATGGTGTTCCACGTGAGACATTCGCGGTGGATCTTGCACCAAGCCCCGGAGCGGCGTAAGAATGCGGTGTGCGCGACCCCAGAAGCCGGAAGGAAACCGACCATTCATCTCGAAGACGCAATCGTTGAGTCCCAGGAGGAGTACCGCGGCGGATATCGGGTCCTTCGCTTGCTGTCGCCCCGAATTGGGCCTGAGGTCCAGCCCGGGCAATTCGTTCACCTCAAGGTTCCCCAGCTCCGCGAAGCCCTGCTCCGGCGTCCGTTCAGCGTATACAAGGCAGACAAGCGGACGGTAACCCTCTTGTACAAGGATATTGGACAGGGCACCCATGGCATGACGCGGTTGTCGCCGGGCGATGGCGTGAGCCTCATCGGACCACTGGGGCGGCCGTTTCCCTGCCATGCGGACGGATCGTACCCGGTGCTGGTGGCTGGGGGCTACGGGATGGCGGCGTTGTACCTCGTGGCCCGCAATCAGACGGTTCCGGGCATCGCATTTTTCGGCGGCGCTACCGAACAGGATATTCTCTGTGTTGATGAATTTGAAAATATGGGGTGGCGAGTCGTTGTCACGACGGTGGATGGATCCCTGGGCACCCGCGGGATGGTGACCGATGCGCTGGACCCTTGGTTGGCCGGGGGCAAAGGCGACCGGAAGCCCGAATTTTTTTCCTGCGGACCCAACGCTATGTTGAAGGCGGTCGCCAGCCGATCCCTTGTGAACGGGTGGAAAGCCTGGGTCTCGATGGACCGGAACATGGGATGCGGGGGCGGCGCCTGTCTGACGTGCGTGCAAAAAGTCCGTGCGGCCAACGAGCCGGGCTGGACGTGGGCCCGCGTTTGCAAGGAAGGTCCGGTGTTCGACGCGGGTGACGTGTTGTGGGATGGTGTGGATTGATGATGGAACTCCCGGTACAGATCGGATCGCTTCGCATGAGGAACCCGGTGCTGGTGGCCTCCGGCACCTTCGGGTACGGGCCCGAGTACGCCGACCTGGTCGATATCGACCGGCTGGGGGCAATCGTGGTGAAGGGTATCGCTATGGAGCCGACCACCGGCAACCCGACGGACCGGACCTTTGAAGTCGAGAGCGGTCTGATCAACGCGATCGGACTGCCCAACCCGGGGTTCCAGGGGTTCGTGGACCAGTACATGCCCTTTTTACGCCAACATGAGGTTCCGGTGATCGTGAATATCTGGGGGCGGACCATCGAGGACTACGAACAGGTTGCGGCCGCGTTCGACGGGGTGGAAGGAGTTCACGGGCTGGAACTCAACGTGTCGTGCCCCAATATCAAGGAAGGCAGCGCAATGTTCGGCACCTGTGAGGAGACTTTTCGGCGCGTGGTTCGGGGTGTGCGGCAACAAACGAAATTGCCGCTGATCCCGAAACTGGCACCCAACGTCACGGACATTCGCGTATTCGCCCGCGCGGCTGAAGAGTGCGGCGCGGACGCCATCTCCCTGATCAACTCCATCCCCGCCATGGCAATCGACATCGAGACCCGGCGGCCGCGCATTGCAAATGTGACCGGCGGCCTTACCGGGCCGGCCATCCGTCCGATAGCGCTCAAGCTGGTGCGGGACGCGGCGTCCGCGGTTTCGATCCCCGTCATCGGGATGGGTGGGATCGCCACCGCTTCGGATGCTCTGGAGTTCATGATTGCTGGCGCATCAGCGGTCGCGGTCGGCACCGCGAATTTTGCTTGTCCGAACACGGCGATGGATGTGATCGACGGGATCTTCGGATACTTTTATGATCATGGTCTGTCCGCCATTCCTGAGCTTTGCGGCACGCTGCGCACATGAAAGTCTGGCGCATGGCCACTGGCGCAGCCTGGGCTCTACTCTTTTCAGGCAGCATCTGGTGGTGTACCCATGTACCCTACCGACCTTCGGGGATGTTGCGTGCCGTTCCGCACGACGCATCCGTGGTTTCTGTACATCCGGATCTGCTGCCCCGCTGGGGGCTCGTTACCTCGACCCCTTTCGTTCGCAGGCTGGTGCAGAGCACCGGTGCCGGGCCGGTTGAGCGGATTTCGGTTGTGGAGGGCCTGCTCCGGCACCTGGGGGTTCGCGATCTGACGTTCGCTTATTTCCCCTCCACGGTGTCCAGACCGGAGCCGGTCTGGGCCGCGGTCGGTTGGGTGGGTGGACGAAGCCAAATGTCCCGTTGGTCGATGCAGTTCGGGGGCGGTCGGGGTATGGAAGCGGTCGAACTGTCCTACGGAAGGCGCGCCTGGGTCCGGCCGATACCCGAGTTCGGTGGCCGTTTTTTGGGTATTGCGTTCGTAGAGGGCATGGCCATCGCGGCATTGTCACACAATCCGTCGGCGATTGCCGGGCTCGCCGACTGTTACGATGGGCGATGGCCCGGCATCCTGAATACAATGTCTCCAGAGAGCATCGACTGGATTCGGCAGCGCAAGGGAAGAGACCGGGGCTGGGTCCGCGATTTTCCCCGTACGACGTGGCTTTTCGATCTGAAGAGGTTGACCTCCGAGGAGATCAATCTCCAACTCGTCTGGGGTGGTGTGCCAGATGTCACGGGCAGGACCTCGAGAGCAGCTGCAAACCGGGAGATTTCTTCCATGTTTGCCTCCCTCCCCCGCGTGCTTGGGGCGCTGGATGGCGACTTGCTGTGGGCCGCAGCGCAAGCAGCTGGATTTACCCAGACAAGGTCCCTGTTGGAGACTCTGGCTTCCATTGCGGCGAGAGAACGGGTCTTCCTGGTTGGAACCGGCGGGGAGTACGGCGGCCGGCTCAAGGGCGTCCGCGTCCCCGCATTTTATGCATGCGTTCCCCATCGAGAAGATCTCGAGCCGGATGCACAGGCGGCGGATATCCTGCGTAAGATTTCAGACTACAGCGGAGTGGATCTGTGGTTTCGCCCAGACAACATCCTCGACCGCCGGATTTCTGTGATTGAAGCCGAAAATTCCTCTTTTTATGGTCGGTTGGTCAAGGAGGAGAAAGCCATTTGTTTCCACCTGGAGGGCTGGACTGTATTCTGCTCGAACCGGAATGCATTTCGCCGACTTGTGGAAAGAGAATCGTGGTCGAGGGGAGTGTCGGCTTCCTCCCCGCCCGGGATTCTCCTTTCTGAATCCGAGGCCGCGGGGGATGTCGTGGCTTTTGCCTGGGCGGATCTGGTGCTGGCTATGAAATCGATGCGAAACCTTCTGGGGATTTTCGCGCTTTCACAGCAAGGCCAGGCGGGAGGAGAGCGGGCGATGGGTTTGTACGACGCGACGCGAGGGATTTCTGAAGCGCTGCAGACCTATCGGCTGTTGCGGGTTGGGGCAGGGTCTGACCGATCCAGGGTTGTAATCGACGTGGAATTGAAGAGATGAGCGCAGAGAAATTTGATCCAGTCGATCGTCCCGCGCCCGAAGGCCCGCGGCGATGGGTTTTTCTGGTGCTCGCGACGGGAGTTGGGCTCGGATACAGCCCGGGTGCATCGGGGACCGTGGGCACACTCCTAGGGGTGATCCTAGTCGCCCTGATTGAATTGAGTGCGGGCCTTGCGGTGGAACTCGTCGCAGTCCTGGCACTGACGCTCTTGGCCATCCCTGTCTGTCATGGTGCCGAAGCTATCTTTGCCCGCAAAGACGACGGGAGAATTGTTGCGGATGAATACATGACGTTTCCTGTCAGTATGTTGGGATTGCCGTTTTCTCCGGCAGTTGTCGTCATTGCATTCTTATCCAACCGGTTTTTCGATATCCTGAAGCCGCCGCCGGCACGGGCGCTCCAGCGGATCGAGGGCGGTGTCGGCGTGGTGATCGACGATGTGATCGCCGCCCTCTACAGCCTCGCAGTGAATCACTTGGTCTATTGGAATTTTCTTCACCCGGTGTAGATTGCCCCGGGATTAGGGAAAACCAGGGGATTGAGTTCCGGGTCGCGAGCGGCTTGTCTTGGGCTGACTGGCTCGATCAATTGTCTCCGGATAAAACATGGGTTCCTCCGTATGTGCAAATCGGGGCCTTGCCTATCTCTCCCATGATGTAGGCAAAGCCAGCTGGC
>CAZTAB010000117.1:0-1788 GCA_964611475.1 uncultured Verrucomicrobiota bacterium
CCCAAACGCGCGCATGGAATCGAGGCGACGAAATTTCTCCGCTCCCGTCCGGATGTCCACTGCATGAACGATTTCATCGACAAACCCGTCAAAGCCCACGAGAACCGGCCGCGATTCGGGACTGGAAGACAGCAGCCGGGCCGCTGCACATAGATCGCCTGCTTGTTTGACCATGAGGCATCTATGCCGGTTCGTTCTGTATTTGTGGAGTTTTTTCGGGGATTTACGGTTCTCTTCCGACGGTGCCCGTGGTAATGTCTGGGATTGACGATGGCCCAGTTTTTTAACGTACGGTATGAACATGCCACAGGGGTGGATTTCAGTTTCGGGCGCTCGTGAACACAATTTGCAGGGGATCTCCGTGCAAATTCCGCGCAACCGCCTCACCGTGATTACGGGCCTCAGTGGTTCAGGGAAGTCTTCTCTTGCGTTCGACACCCTCTATGCGGAAGGGCAGCGCAAGTATGTCGAGAGCCTTTCCGTGTATGCCCGGCAATTTCTGGAACAGATGCAGAAGCCCGATGTTGATTCCATCGAGGGCTTGTCCCCTGCAATAGCCATTGAGCAGCGCACGGCGGGTGCGAATCCCCGGTCGATTGTAGCCACCACGACGGAGATCCATGATTATCTGCGTTTGCTGTTCGCCAATATTGGGACCGCGCACTGCCATCTCTGCGGCAGGGCGATTTCCCGGCAGAATGCCGAGGAAATTGTCGGGCAGGTGCTTCAGCTGCCGAAATCGACGCGTATCATGATTCTCGCCCCGATTGTGCAGGGCCGGAAAGGAGGGCATGAGGAGGCGCTGCAGGCAATCCGGAAGGACGGGTTTGTTCGCGTCCGCGTGGATGGAGAAATTTTGGAAATCGACAAGGTCCCTTCGCTCAGTAAGCGGAAAAAACACTCGATCGACGTAATCGTCGATCGGTTGGTCATCAACGACAAGGTTCGCTCACGGCTGGCTGACTCGGTGGAGACCGCGCTCAAACAGGGCGAAGGCATGCTGGTGGTGCTGGTCCAGGGCGCCGCCGGTCAGTGGCTCGAGACGGTGCACTCGGAGAAGAATGCCTGCTCGACGTGCCAGATCAGCTTCGACACGCTGACCCCTAGGCACTTCTCCTTCAACAGCCCATACGGGGCCTGTTCCACGTGTCTCGGTCTTGGGACGACGGATGAGTTCGATGAGGATTTGATTGTTACGGATCCCTCCAAGTCTCTTGAGGAGGGAGCCGTGGCACCCTGGAAGCGTGGCGGGCGACAACTTATTATCTATTACAAGAAACTCATTCGCGCAGTCGCCTCGCACTACAATGTCGACACCGAAGCGCCCTTTGGGGCACTACCGGAAGAGTTCCGGCAAAAGCTCATTCACGGCTCGGGTGAAGAGATCGTCCCGTTCCGGTACTATCGGGGATCCCGCCTCATCAAGACAGAGAAGCCGTTCGAGGGCGTCATTCCCAATCTGGCGCGGCGGTACAGGGAAACGGAAAGCGAATATACCCGACAGCGTTTGCGAACGTTCATGAGTCGTCAGGTCTGCCCCGACTGCCACGGTGCTCGCCTGCGACCGGAGACTCTTGCCTGCGCTGTCCGGGGGCATTCCATTACCGACCTGACGCACATGTCGATCCGCGACGCGCACGAGTTTTTCGAGGGGATGGAGTTGACGGACCATGAGGTCCAGATTGTCACCGAAGTGGTGAAGGAAATCAGGGAGCGCCTAGGTTTCATGATGGACGTTGGGTTGGAATATCTGACGTTGGATCGGGAAAGCGGAACGCTGTCTGGGGG
>CAZTAB010000118.1:0-5386 GCA_964611475.1 uncultured Verrucomicrobiota bacterium
AGCGTGATGGCAATCCAGGTGCAGGCGGCAACGTTGTTCACGGAAGACTTCGAGACCCACAACTCCGGTCACTCCTTGAACGGGATCAACGGCTGGAGTTCCGTGGGCAATCCCGATATTGCAGAAGTCCTCGTGAACAACATCCCCGGCGTGATGGATGAAAATTATGGAGACGGAACCTTCCGGTTCACCCCCTCGGACGGCGGGAAGCACGTGAATTCCGCAGGGATTGCAGGTGGGATGGACCCGATCAAAGAGTATCGACTGAGTTGGACCTGGAAAAATCTGGGTGACAGCTCCTCTTCGGAATTCGGCTTTGGCCACATCAATTCTCCGCAGGGCACCCGGTTGACGATGGAGGGAAACTTCAATGCGGCAGCGGGCCACATGCGGTTGCGCACGATGTCAGGCGGCGAAGATGGTGCCGGCTGGCCCGGCGACGGCGCGGTCAATGACTATGAAATGGTGATCAATTCCAACACGGTTGAGGTATGGCGTGACGGCGACCAGGTAGCGGGGGTTCCAATGGACGCTGCGACCATGGCGGGGCACAATGGGATCTATTGGTGGATCGACACGAGTGCCGGCCGCGATAGCGGACAGATCGACAACATCGTCCTGTCGGATTCAAGCGCAGAAAACGTCCAGGCAGTGAACGTCACCACCGGTACGGTGGACAACGTGGTCCAATTCGAATTCGAGAGCCAGGCTGGCTTCGACTACACCATCGAGGGCTCGACGAACCTGGTGGACTGGACTCCCATCTCGACGACACCAGGGCAGGGTGGAACCCAGACCGCCTCCAACCCCGCCGGTTCCGACAGCGAAAAGGTGTATCGCGTGGTGGAAGGGCAATGACATAGGAATCCGCCATGATGTGGCGGGCGAATGAAACAAAAGAAACCCGTATTGGCAGGACGAGCTTGCCACTACAGAAGAGCAAGAACAGGAGTAATGAACGCGATGAAAAAGACGAAACTATTGGTAGGTACAGTAATCGGGTGCATGGTGACCGGACAGGCGATGGCCACGATTCTTTTCAGTGAAGACTGGGAGAGCCATAGCCCCGGTGCCGCGATCCAGAGCGCCAACGGCTGGACCGCAGTCACGTGTTGCGGCGAACCGACCAGTGAAATATCGGTGCAACAAGCGAGTGGCGGAAGCCCGGCCGGGATGTCGGGTAACTACGCAAATGGATCAGCTGGTGGCAGCAACAGTACGGGTGGCTATATTACCCTCAACCCCGCGGGCATCGGCAGCGGCCTGGATCCGACCAAAGAGTACATCCTCTCGTGGACCTGGTACAACAGCGGTGACAAGGCACACGGCCCGGAATTTGGTTTCGCCCATTCCGGCCACAACAACTTTGGCACCCGGCTTACCTTGGAAGGGGGCCACAATGGCAATGCGGGTCGTTCCAGGCTCCTTTCCAGGAACAACGGTGAGGACGGTGCCGGATGGCCGGGTGACGGAGTTTCGGTCGAATACGAGATCAGGATGACCAAGGACAGCGTTTCGGGGTGGCGTGACGGTTCCCAAACAGCCGGAGCAGGCATGGACGAAGCCACCTTCGTCGGCCACGACGGCATCTACTGGTTCGCCGACTTCAGCGGCAGTACGGGTCGTAACGCCGGCGATATCGACAACATCACGCTGCGGGTCGTTCCCGAGCCGGCCACCCTCGGCCTCCTGGCCCTCGGCGGCATGATCGCCTGCTTCCGCCGCCGCGGATAAGAGCGATTCGTTAGCACTTGAAGATCATCTAGCGGGCCGCCGGAAAGCCGGCGGCCCGTTTTTTTGAATGAAGCCGCTATTCCCCCTTCCCGCCCCGAAAAGCCAACCTGCGAGGGGACGGGAAGAATTTTGATCCTGGAGGCTGTGACAAGGACAAGATCTGCCGAATCCTGCCGCCCAGGTGAGCCTTCGCTGCTTGCTGTTCCGGCCAGGCCTGTTAGAACTCAAGTGGCGACAATGATGAGCAAAATTATCAATCGACGATCAGCAATCAAAAATGGGTTCACCCTGATCGAACTCCTGGTGGTCATCGCCATCATTGCCATCCTGGCGGCAATTCTGGTGCCGGCATTGCGCGAGGCGCGGGTCAAGGCATATACGGCGCTGTGCGCCTCGAACTTGCGGCAGCTTACGATCGGCGTGAATGCGTTCGCGCATGATCACGACGGGAAACTGCTGGGCGATCCAACGGTCGACGAGCCGAACATTGCCTGGTGGGACGGGAACTCGCCGTACTTCCACATCGCCAACGACGCAGATCCCACGTGGATGACCTACTTCGGGGAGAGCAGGCAAATTTTCTTCTGTCCTGACGGCGTCCGCGCGTTGAAGGATCACTGGCGCGGCCCCAGGCACCCCAATTTTGTTAGCCCGGGATACCACTATCTGGGTCCCGCCCGCTGGATTCGCCGGCAGGATGGTGCCACAGCAACCGGGTATCCGCTTTTTGACTATCCGGAGCGAGACGATGAGGACGCGAAAACGCCCCTGTGGGCGGACTTGAATATATGGGACGACACCTACCAATTCGGATGGTACTGGACCGCTCATCCCGGCTCGGACAATTGGAAAACAAATGCCGGCGTCGTGCCCATCGGCCGCAACCTCGCCCGCCTCGGCGGCGCCGTGGAGTGGTCTGCTTTCACGGAGGAGATGAAGCGGGCCCTGATGCTACAAGTCAACTGGTTCATCGCGTTTTGAGCTTCCAGGGCCGGAATTCTTCAACCGCTCTGCCGCGAACATGGCACCGAACTCGACAGAAAACGGATCGCGGATGTCGGGACGGGCCGGAGGGGGGGCTGTTTCGATTCATTCATTGCGGGGCCTCGACGTCCGGCGTGCGGGACAATGAACCGTGGTATTAGGGCCGAAATTCAGAAATTGGATTGAATGCGCGTGATAATCAAGCATGATCCTGTAAGGATTGGAACATCCCCAGCGCGCTGCTTGGTGAAGCGAATTTTGAGCATCGCAAGACTCCGGTGTGTTGTCGCCGGTGCCGTGGAGCGCGTGGCCGGAGAGTGGTTCTTCAGGGGCAGTTCCCATTGGTGAAATCGATGAGGAAAAGCAGTTGCCCACCTCCGGGAGGTCGGCGGGTCCTTTGCATGCAGAGAAAAGCTGCTTGTAAAGAACAAGAGTTGAATCCTTGGCAGGATTCGATTTTTATACACGATAAAAAGTATTTCAGGTGCGCCTAGTAAGGGGAATGAAAGCGATGAAAAAGGCGAAACTATTTGTCGGCACAGTAATCGGATGCATGGCGGCCGGCTGCAGCACGCTTCGGGTCGTTCCCGAGCCAGCGACCCCGGCAACTGACGACCATCCGCACCGCGGTCATCGGTGGGTTCGCTCGCATCCATTCACCATCGCCGGATTGGTGCGCAATGTGCCTCAGCCCTTTGACCTGGAGCAATACCTTGCCGTCGGATTCAGCTCTGTGCTTGCCTGGGAAGTCAATAACTACGAGAAGTTACTTCCGCGGATTTCTGCGGCTGGCGCTCCGTACATGCTGAACCTGCAGAAAATGGGGGACAAGGAAGCCAACAAAAAAGGCTCCAACACGGAAACGATGGCCGAGGGGCTGCGGGAACTGGATCGCCCCGGCGCTCTCCAGGAGATTGCCGACTGGGTTGCGAATCCCGGCTGCATCGGGTTTGCCGCCAATGACGAAGCGTGTAAGCCTACCTATCTCCGGTACACTCGCCGTTTGCTCAAGCGCCTGCGCCAGGAGTTTCCCGATGCCCTCGCCTTTTGCAACGCCCATCCGGCCGGCCACGAGTCAGAGCAAGGAGGGTATATCAATCTGCTCCACTACTTCGACGAGTTCGCCGCGATGGTGGAGCCCGACATCTTCATGACCGACGTCTACCCGCTGGGCGTCCCGGACGGAATCTCCGGCAATTACTACGAATTGCTTGAGGCCGTTCGGGAAACGGGGCTGGAGCACGGTATGCCCTACTGGATGTTCATCCAGTCGTTCGAAACCCACGGCGGCTGGGAACGACGCCTGCCCAGCGAAACCGACCTGCGGGTCCAGATGTTTGCCCCCCTCACCTACGGCTACACCGGCATCCTCTATTTTACCTACGACATGGCGTTCGAACGCGGGCTGATCGAAAGAACCGGCGAACCGAACCGTCTGTATCACGCGGCGGCCCGCGCGAACCCGGAGGTCACCAATATCGGCGCTGCCATGCGCTTTCTCACCAGCACCGATGTGCGGCATGTGCCGGGCGTTCATTCCCACGAAGGCGCCGACGTGGAAAACGAACTTCCGAACGGCACCAGGAAGTGGGAACCTGGCGCCGGCGGCGACGATCGCGTTCGGAGCGTCGTGGTGTCGGAACCTGGCAAGGGGAAAAACGCGCTGCTGGGATTCTTCCGGGACGACGAGGGAAACGAGTACTTCATGATCACCAATCTCTGGCACAATGCCGACGCGTCCGCCGAAGATCGGACCCTCGCGATCACGATGCGCTTTGATCCGAGTGTGAAAAAGCTCTACCGCCTCAGCCGCACCACCAGCGAGACCGAAACGGTAAAGCTCCGCGACGGAATCCTCGAGATCACCTTGCCCGGCGGGACCGGGGACCTGTTCAAGTATGGGCGGGACCCGTTCCCGGGAACGTAGTCGGCTCCATGCGAAACGACCTGCTCGAACGCATCGGCCGCGGCCCGATCCTGTGCGACGGTGCGATGAAAACGCAACTGGTGGAGCTGGCATTTCGCCGCAACCTCATACCGGATCGGGAATTGAGTTTCAGTACAGGGCTCTGGAACGTGGAGCAACCGGACGTGGTCGAAGCCGTTCACCGAGCCTATCTGGAGGCCGGCTCAGAGCTGATTCTCACCAATACATTCAAGGCGAGTTCCTTTCACGTTTTGAAACTGGGCACCACGGAACGGCTCGAGGACGCAGCTCGCGAGAGCGTTCGCTGGATCGAAGCCGCCACGCGGCTTGCGAGGAAGGCCTGCGGTGACCGCGCATGGGTGCTGGGGGACATCGGGCACATCATCTCGCACATGCCGGAGGAACTTCGCGGTGACCGTGATGCGCTGCGGGAAGAATGCAGGCAGCAGGCACAAACAATGTATGACGCGGGAGCGGATGCGATCATTGTCGAGTACATGGCCGATCCGCAGGAACTGGCTATGGCTGTAGAGGTAGCGAAAGAAGTTTCGAACAGGCCGGTCTTTGCCACTGCAGTATTCGGAGGTGAGGGTTCGGGGGAGGATCGTACGTATAGGACCCATCGGACGGATCGGACAAGTGAGGTTGCCGGGGCTTCCGTTGACGAAGTCGTGAAGGCGGCTGTGGACGGGGGTGCGGATGTGGTGGGGGCGCACTGCGGGGTGCTGCTTGATCTGGCGG
>CAZTAB010000119.1:0-2730 GCA_964611475.1 uncultured Verrucomicrobiota bacterium
GCCCGGATCGCGAGCGTGATTTCGGCGGGATCGCTCATTGTTTCCACGCACACCGCGTCCGCGCCACCGGCCGCCAGGCCTTCGACCTGCCCTGCAAACGAGCTGTACATCTCGTCCTCCGTGGCCGTTCCGTTCGGCACAAGGAACTCGCCGGTGGGCCCTATCGACCCCATGACGAAACGTCCCTCGGGGGCCTGGGAACGCGCATTTTCGGCTGCCAGCCGGTTCAACTCCACGGACCGGTCTCCGTGCCCGTATTTCCCAAGCATGTAGTGACTTCCCCCGAAGGTGTTGGTCTCCACGATATCCGAACCCGCCTCAAAATAATCGCGAGCCATCTGCTGAATCAGATCCGGATTCTCCGCATTGAGGATCTCCGGGCATCCGCCCGGCTCCAGCCCGTTCTGTTGCAGGTAGGTGCCGGTGGCTCCGTCCGATATCAGGAGTTCGCCGGTTTGTACTCTTTCCAGGAATGC
The DNA here is from genome assembly GCA_964611475.1 of uncultured Verrucomicrobiota bacterium. Taxonomy (GTDB): domain Bacteria; phylum Verrucomicrobiota; class Kiritimatiellia; order SLOV01; family SLOV01; genus CAUZEO01. The sequence continues at coordinate 477 of CAZTAB010000119.1, forward strand.
GCTCATGGGTCGTCGGGTTGAAAAATAGTGGGACTACTGGGACGGATGGGACTTGTGGAACTCTTGAACGGCTTGTGGAATGGCCTTCAAGTTTTCTATGGATGTCTGCAGGGGAATGGCGCACTCGGGCCCGACCAATTGCACCCCGGCACTAAGGTTCTTCGTGACTTCCGCGCCGACGTCATCCGGTTCCTTGGAAAATAATGTTTCCGGGTTGTTGATGTTTCCCACCAAGGAAATCCGTCCGCTCACGATATCCATTGATTCCTGCGGCTCATTCTTGGAATCAAAGTGAAAGGCGGCCATTCCGGTCTGGGCAATGTATTCCATGCGGTCCACGGTCCTGCCGCAGATGTGCAGAATGATGGGGATATCCAGTTCCTGTGCAAACTCGATATGCATCTCGCGAAGGAACCGTTCGTAGTATTCGCCGCTGACCAAGTCACCGGTCGCATGATCAGGCAGGGTCAGGGCATCGGCACCCGCCTCGATCTGTGCCTTACCGAAGCGCAGAGTGCTCTCCTTCATCCTCTCCAGGCACTTCATGGTCATGTCCGGATCGTCCAGCGACATCAAAAGGAACTTCTCCACGCCGAAACAGTGGTAGCCGAGGGACCAGGGCCCCATCGTCTTTCCGATGATGAATGCATCCTCGCCGAGTTCTTTCCGCAGCAACTTGATCGAGTCAAGCACGCACTGCGTGTCCGGATGGGTCTCCAGGTTGTCGGGAATCTTGATATCGTCGAGTTCAGACCACACCGGCTCGCTCATCTTTACCGTCGGCCAGTTGTCTTTTTCCTCCCACTGAATTTTGCACCCCAGTGCCGAGGACTCCTGGATAATAGAAAACACCGGCATGACGGTGTCGAATCCCAACTCCGTGTAGCTGGTTGCGGCCAAGCGGGCCATTTTCTCCGCGTCGCGGTTGGCGGCCGGGAAATGGGCATCGACCAGGTCCATCAACTCCACGGTCGCGACCGACGTTGGGTTGCAGACCGGCGTCTGGTCCACCGGCTCACGCCGGAGGGCCGCGGATACACGCTGTCGACTGGTCATCGGTTTCATTTCTGCTGGCTTGGCGCCGCGAGTACACCCTTGGCGGCGGCCATCTCCTCTTCCTGCATGGCGGCACGCACGTTTTGTGCGCGGAACATCAACATTCCGATCATTTCATCGTGGGCCTGGCCGCAGGGGAAGTGAACCCGGGTCGCCGAGTCATCGTCCTTCGTCATTTCACAAACCTTCCCGAATCCCCGTGCGATCGCCGTCTCGCGCTTCTTGCCCGTATCGCCCCCGTCCTCGGACTGGATTTCGTAGGTGCCTTCGCCTACGTTGACCGCGGTCAGATTCCCGGCCGCCTTCTTGTCATGCGCGGTGAGCGGCTTCGGTGATAGTTCTGCGCCTGTCTCGAGTTTACAGAGATCAAGGAAAGCACGTTTCAGCGCGCGAAGGTGAACCGTGCCGCAGGGAAAGACCAGCATGCCCGGGTCTTCTTCCGCGGTTTCCAAGCCCAACATGACCCGTAGCGCTTCGAGGATGAACGCCGCTCGGCCTCGCGCCTCGTCAGAATCCGCGTAGGTATGAACCAGGAATCTCGGCGCCCCGCCCACGTCCTGCTGGTACAACCCCAGAGAGATGTCCCCGCAGTGCTTGTCCATCGAATGCAGCTCGATACGCCGTCCTAAATCTAGTGTTTTGCCCATGCTTTCTTGCTTTCAAGGGGATTCTTCAACCCTGCCAGACCCGTGGATACAGGTCAAGAATGTCCGGCGAATCCGTAGCCCCCCGTGATTCGCATGGGAAGGATGGATATTGTGGATTCGATCGCCAGTCCGCCGAGGTCTGAGTCGCAAGCGGCCAGCCCTTCACCCCCCTGGAGGCCGTCCCGGTAGAACTTCCACTCAAAATCTGCCAGCGCGGCTGGCCCGTAGGCCAACCAATCAATTCGCCACGAGTTCATGGTCCGCGCAGCATACGGGAATTCGCACAGGGTGCAAATGGCGCCCGGTCATGGCCTTTCGGCTTGATCGGCACCCAGCCAACAACCAGAATCATCGACATTTCCCATGAAACTACACCCGATGAAAGATCTGTTGCTGGAGGCCAACCACCGTGGATACGCCGTGCCCTCCTTCTGCGTCTGGAATGCGGACATGGTGGAAGCCGTGCTCCGTGTATGCGAGCGGATGAATTCCCCGGTCATCCTGATGAACGGACCGGGAGAGTTCCCCCTCGTCTCTCCGGCAGCCATCGC
>CAZTAB010000120.1:0-13253 GCA_964611475.1 uncultured Verrucomicrobiota bacterium
AATTGCGTTCGTGGGGGTGAGCAGGCCGGGCTCGAAGATGCCTTTCCGGGCCGTCTCCATGACCGGCGAGGAAAACGTGGCACCGGCGACCACCGCGAGTCCGGCAAGAAACACGGCCGTGCGCCGGGTCATTACCCGCGACCCAAACACCGCGTTGATCAGGTTGGCCGCGTCGTTTCGACCCACCTCGATACAATCCCAGAGAAGATAGACCAGCCCCACACTGATCAGGCCAACAAGAAAAAAGTCCTGCAACATATCTCCCTCTTTCAGACCTCTTTCAGACCTCTTCCAGACTTCTTGGCGGGACTAGATCACACCGCCCCGATCAGGTGCAAGAAGATCTTTGAAAAATCGAAGGCCAGATTCAACCCGAACTGCGGGCACGAACTCGTAGACGCCGGACGGGCCTCATCAACAACGACGTGACGTACATGCTGTGGGTGAGGGTGCGCCTGGACAGGACGGCCGACCGCGGTCTCGGCTTCCGCGCCGGCGCATGAGACCTGGATCAGTTTCGGCCCATCGAGCTGACCGGTCGCGGAAGCCGGGGGAAGGAAAGGACCCTCATCGCGCACAAGATCTGGGACGCCAGGGACGTATCCGGCGATGCGTATCAATGGTATGAAGTCGGCACGATAACGCCGACCCGACTCGATTGCGTGTTTTCATCGGCAGCGCCAGCAACCCCACCGGCGATGTCAAAGGCGGCTTCTTCGACCGTGCCGAGCTAATTCCCGTCGAGACCCACAAGCCAAGCCGTGTGCAGTGAGCGCGTCAACGGGGCTTGAATCGCGCCGCTCCTGATCCTCAATGGATCCGTTCAAATTCAATCGCCCAAGGCTAGACCCCACTGGCCCATACGAGTTCCACCCAAATCTAAAAGCAAGGCGTAGAGCACGGCCAGCGGTGCCAACGAACTCAGGCCCCAGGCAATGACCAATTCCAAAAAGCGGAAAGTTCACTCAATCTCAGCCGTATTTGGGCAGGATTTGCCTTGCTCCGGGTTGGTCCGGAAGGCGAATCTTCGGACCATGAAAGCGGGTGACGACACAATGCCAAGAGACCGGGTGCGAACAGGGTGAAGCCTTCCTTCAACGTTGGACAAACATGGTTCCTGATTAATACACTTCTCGCCCTCGCCTCTGTCCCCGTTTCGGCTGAAAAGGCATGGGAAGAGCCCCTTCACGATGCACTCGTGGACCAGCATCATGCCATCATCCTCCTGAATGACGCCATGTTGGCGCGCGACGGCACAGGACGCGCTGCCCTGTACAGGGACCACGAATCCGGTATCGGGCGCATGTGCCACCGAATAATGGAGCTGCAGCAACGGTTGTCCGAGGTGGAAAAAGACTATGCGCTTATCCACCAGGCTCACGGACTGCCGCTGCGCAGCCGGGATGGGGAAGATATTCCAGTATCGAAGGCCGCACAGGCCCTAGCCCATGACCCGGCGGCACTTCCGTTCGCGGAGGCGTCATTCATTGAGACCTGTAGCGCCCTACGTTCCGATGCAAATGCCATCCGGGCGGAGGCACGCGCTTTGTTGGAATCGTTACGTGACGGGGAAAAGGCCCTGCAGCCAAGGTTCGAAGCCCGTCCCGCAGTGATGCCCGACGAAGATGGCCGCCTCGACGGGTTGGTCATCAGTGTTCAATCGGATCCGGAAGCGCCGGGCAGTCGGCTCCTCGGCGTAGCCTACAAGACGTCCTACGAGGCATATGACCGCGGCTACCCTGTGCCGCCAACCGAGCTTCATGACTCCCTCGGCCTGCAAACCCTGCTGGTGGTCCCCTGTTCGGTCCATCGGTGGACCTACTGCGATCCGCAATGGTTTGAGGAGCATGCCGACCTGCCGAGTACCCGTCCCTCCGCTCCCAGGTACGAGGGGAAGTGGATGTTCGAACTCGACTTCCGGCATCCGGAGGTCGTCCGGATGATGGAAACGTATCTTCTGGGTGTGGCCAAGACGTACCGGGGAGATCAGCGCATAATGGCCTATCTCACCGCGTGGGAGCCGCAAGGGGACGAGGGTGGTTCGGTGCCGTGGGGACATTGGTCGACCGGCGGCAGGACACCGGCGGGCCAGTCCGCCTTCCGGGATAGAATGCGGGCGAAGTTCGAGACGATCGAGATGCTGAATGAGGCGTGGGGAGCCGAGTATGATTCATTTGACTCCATCGTACCTCCGCCCGATGTTCATGTCGGTGCCGACCCGGAGCGGGCGGAACTGGTGCAGAAGCTTTTCAGCGGCGAATGCCCGCCGCTGCACTATGAATTCAATCGGTTTCTCCGGAAGAGTTATGCCGAGTACCTGGCCTGGTGTCACCGGGTTCTCAAAAAAGCCGACCCCACCCACCCGACCGGCATCTCGCCCACGTACGGGGAAGTTGACGGCTACCTAGGAGTCGGGCGGGACAGCTTTCTCTGGGCCGACATCGCGTGCGACATGTACGGATCGGAACTGAACTCGTCCCTGGATGAGGTGGTAAACTGGTCGGTGGCCCGGGCATCGGGGAAGGTCAACGCAATCTTCGAGTGCATCTGGAACGGATTCGAAAACTGGAACCAGCCGGGCGAGGAGGTTACGCGCGCTGTGGCGCGGCGGAACCTATGGCGGATGACGGCCTGGGGACGGCGGATCATGGACCTATACGGACACCATGACACGTACGGGGGAAACGGGCATAACAACATGATGGTCTACGAGACCGACTACCGGCTGATGCGCCGGAGCGCAGGGGTGATCGAGCCGCTGCGCCGAAAGCTGCGGGCCGCGGAGGATGTCTGGTTTGGAGCACCCATCGTGGAGCCGGATATCGCCGTGATCAAGCCGACGACGTCCCAGATCTGTTCCTGGCAGTGGGAGGCCGTGACCCGGGTCATGGGCCGGGTTCATGAGCTCCTGTACGGCCGCAACTATCATTACGTGATTATTCCCGAGGAGCACGTCGTTTCCCGGCGCGAACCCCTCTCGCAGTTCAAGGCGATCGTCCTCCCGAATGCGTCCCACTTCCCGCCCGGACTCACGGACCGGCTGCTGCCCTGGGTGGAGCAGGGTGGAACCCTGATTTCAGTGGGGATCGCCGGAGGGTTCACCCCGTATGGGGAAGAGGATGGGGCGCTGATGAACGAACTGTTCGGACCCCTCACCTACCAGCCCTGGTTCGAATACGGCGAATCAGGATGGCTTCTGCGCATCCCGGAGCTTGCACCGGACGTGCATGTCGACGGGAAAAAGCTGGCGTCGGTGTTGTCCTCGCCGCATGGCGCGGGGCGCGCACTTCTGATCAACGACCTCCAGCTCTCGGGCGAAAACGGCGATCGGCTCTGCGAATGGATCGACCGCTCGGCACCTAGGCGCGCCTGGGTGGGGCAAAACGCGCTGGAGATGAATCTTCGGGAAAACGACGACGGGCTGTTCATCACGCTAATCAATCCGGACCTCCACGCTGTGGCGGCCGCCACCGTCCACGTTACGGGCACCTTTTCCTCCGCCATTGACCGGGGCATCGAAGGCGGATGGCCAGTTCCACTTGAGCGAAAAGACGAGATGACTTCATTTAAAACGATGCTGGCTCCCGGTGAGGGCACGCTGATCCATTTGCGGCAACCCGCAAATCCGCGACCGTCCGTGGAAACGGAGGGGATCATGTGTATCGGCGACAGCATCACCGCGGGAACATCGACGGATCCGGAGAGCCGCCCATATCCGACCGTTCTGGAGACGTTGCTCGGTGGCCGCCACGCCGTGGAAAACCGGAGCGTGCCCGGTGCGAAGACCACCTCCATGGTCGAGGACGTACGAAGCCGTGCGCGAGAGCGATCTCCGGACATCGTGGTGATTCTAGCCGGGGTGAATGACATCAACGTATGGGACGAGCGGCAGGGTTCGCTCTACGGCCCGGGCGCAGTCATAGAACGTCTTCGCGGTCTCGGCGTCGTCGCATCCGGGGCGGGCGCACGAACGATCTATGCAACCTTCTGGCCGGACTCGGACTTCTCGGAAGCGAAGATCGACGCGGTGCGAAAGGTGAATGCCTGGATCCTAAAGCGGGCGCCGTACGAGGTTCCGAATGCATCATCCCTGGATCTCATGCAGGTGATGACAGGACACCCCGGTGACCAGGCCGCTCTTCTGCTGCCGGAGTATCACGATGGAGGCTGGCTACACTTAAATGCCGCCGGCCACCGGCAGATAGCGGAGGCCATTGCAGAGCGCATCCGGGACTAGTAGTTGATCGCCCCGGTGACCTCTGTGATGCCGTCCAGCCCTTCCTCGTCGAACATGTCGACTCCATGCACAGCCGACGCGAGAGCCGATTCCTCCCACTTGATGAGGCCAGCGTAATCGCCGCCGTCCGCACCGTGACCAACGTTCATCGCTGCAGGGTGGTTTGCGGTGGCCCCCAGCGTCATGTGAACAAACATGTCCTCCGCCTGCTCTACTTCGGCTGCGTGGGACAAGACGGATATGTGAATCACGAAAACGGACAACGTAGAGGTAATTTTCATATGCACACTCTTTTCAAACGATACGCGATTGGCTCCAGGCAGTACGAAAAACCCCAATCCAGACCATGCTTGACAGGAGCCGTCAAGGGCGGTAGGCGAGTAGGCCATTGCCATGACTTCGAGGTCCACGATGCCCAAACTCAAAGGAGAAAACCTCGGAACCTTCGTCCGCGGACGTACGTTCTACCAGGAGGAGGGCAAGGGATACGCGATGCTGGGACCCAGCTCGGCAGGAGACGGGTGGAGCGCATACGCGCTGTATGCGGACCATATCGTCCGCCGGGATCCCTGGACGATCTTCGAGATCAATCTGCAAACCGAAGAGGTAATCCCCTGGCACGGCAACGAGATGGACACCTTTTTTTTGGCTCGGATGCCTGACGGGTGCATCTACACCTTTCCAACCAACACGGACGAGGATCCACCGCAGGGGTATGTGGCCCGGATCAATCCGGCCAGGGGGGCTGTGGAGATCTTCGGCCCGGGTTCTCCTGACTATTGGAACTACTCTTGCTGCTGGGGTGCGGACGATGCCATGTATATCGGCGGCTGGAGGGGACACCACGCGATGCGTTTTGATTCCGCCACCGGTGACTTCAGGGACTACGGAAAGCAGGGACCGGATGTCGATGGCGGGCTCTATCACGTTGCAGCAGACACCCGGCACCTTTATTCGACGCTCGGCGGCATGCCGTACCTGCTCAATGCATACGATTTCGAAACCGGTGAGCAGGAAGTCATCCGGACCTGGGATTTGCCGGAGCGCGCCGTCCTGATTCAAAGGCCGCAGGGGATCTTTGTGGTGGTGGATGTTCAACCCGAGTCGCTGCTCTACACGCAGCCGACCGACGAGATCGTCCAGGTGTATCGGCTGGAGAACAAGGTCCTGACGCCGGTGGAGGCGTTGCCGCCGGAAGACGACTCCGCGCTCATCGCCCGCATCCCGGTTCCGAAGCCGGAGATTCTGAAAACATCGCCCGTGTGCCGTGGTGACGGATCGGCGACCTTGTGGTTCCGGCGTCCGGGCGAAACGTGGCGCTCGGTTACGTGGACCGCGGCAAAGAGTCCCAGTTACCTCTTCCGCCTGGGCGCCTGGCAGGGAGGGATCATCGGCTCGTCGGAGGATCCGTATAACCTGTTCACCTACGATATCGAATCAGGCAAGAAGTCGCTGGTCGGCGGCATCGCCTTGCACGTGTATGCGTTCCAGGAGTTTGAGGGCCTGGTATACTTCTGCGGCTACGCGGGCGGTGCTCTGTACGCGTGGGACCCGGCAAAGCCGTGGACCCGTCAACCGCAGAGCGCCCTCGTCGACGAGCCTGCCGAGGACTCTCCGGAGGCGAACCCCAGGCGGGTCGCCAAGTACGAGTTGCAGCGGCGAAGCTATACCATCGTCCGGGCGGCGGACAACCGGCTGTACATTCCAATGGGCGCCTACATCGAATCAATTCCCGGTGGCCTGCTTGGATGGTACGACCCGACCACGGAGGAGTCAGGAGGGATTCGAGATGAGTTCGAGCACGCGAAAGGAATGGACGCGGTTGCGGCACTGCATGGGCGGTACGTCGTAACCGCCACCAACCCCTGGCCGGAACCGACAGAGGCCTTCGCGGATGCGGACCTGGTTACTTACGATACGAAAAGAAAACAAGTGATTGGCCGGGTGGCTCCGAAGGCGGGATGCCTGGAGTGCAGCGTGCTTATCGAGTGGACGCCCGGGAAAATTCTGGGGCGGTTTACCGAGAATGAACAATCGGAAGCCGACGCTATAACGACGTTTTACATTTTCGATGTTGAAAGCCAGTCGTGTGAACCGGTCTTGACGACAGCGGGCGTTCCCAGAAACCGGATGATCCTGCTCGAATCGGGAAACGTTGGTTGTCTTTTCAATGACCGCATCGCCGAAGTCGACCCCGAATCTCGAAGCATGGAGTTCATCGGGCGTTTCGATTCCCCGCCGCGCGACTGGTTTGCGGTGGAAACCGATCTGTACGTGATCCTGGAAACTGAAATCCACCGATACCCGAGATCTGACCTCCATTCTTCGATCAGTCGCCGATAATCGCGCGCACACGTGCTTCGACGAGAAGAAAGAGACGCTCGCTTTCGCCGGGTCGGATGGGGCACCAGCGGGCCGTGCAAACCTCATACCCCCCTTGCTCGAACGCTTCGGAAGGCGGCAGATACCCGGCCCAGCCATGGGTGATCCCGACCGGGAGCACGGTCATTGCACGCCAGGAGTCGATGAGCCGATTGCCAAAAACGGTGAAAATCTCTCCGCCGATCCCGACGAGGAGCAACCCGCCGAACCGGATCGCGTGACAGCTGATGTCGAACTGCTCGGGCATTTCCGCCACATGTCGTTCTTCGGATGTCTCCAGGAGTTCAAATCCCGGCCCCAGATGCGGATCGCGCCCTGAATACGATGCCACTTCCTTCTGCAGACGATTCTGGATCTCGCTGAGTGTCCCCACGGAACGCGTATCCCGGCGCGCGACAGACACGTCCTCACGCCACGTCTGTACGCGGCCCGGTTCCAGGGGTTGCCCCTTCGCACCCATCAATTCCCCCAGCGCCTTGTAGAGACGCCGCGCGATCGATTCCAGATCATCCTCGCCGCCGATGGCCACGGGGTTGATGTCCCCACACGCCCCGTTCAAATGGAGCACCACGCCGCCTTTATCCTCTTGCTCGATGCGTTGAATGGCCCGGCCCATGCAATCACTCGAAATCAGCTCCGTTGCCTGCACGCAAACCAGGTGAATGCCGAAATGACAAAATGCGCCAAGGAATCGGCCGTCGGAAGCATACGCCTTCAACAGGGTCATCGTTCTATTGACCGGACCCGGGTCCATCACGTCGGCCATATCGATGTCGTCGAACATTTCAGCCACGTTGCCGGATTTCAAGACGCGACGCCGGTTGCAGATGACGTCCTCCACGGCCGCCGACATGCGCACGAGCTCCCCCTCTTCCCGCGACGCCGCCGCCACTCGCGCGGACTCCACGATTCGTCCGCTTACGAATAGTCCGTACGCATCATCGCCTTGCGGATCATGATTGTTCAGACCGGTCATCGGGGTTGAATGTGAGTGCGTACAGGTAATGAAGACGCGGTCGGCGCTGACATTGTGCTCGATTGCAATCTGTTGGCATGCACGTTTCCCAAAGTCAAACGAGTCGTAAATCGCATCGACGGAAATGATAAAACAAAGATCCGAGCCCTCTCCTACAGCGGCCGCGCGGACATGGAGCCGGTCTCGAACCCCGGTAAAGAGCATGCGGCGATTGGACCAATAGCCCAGGCCGTACACTTCGTGCTGTTCCAGTTCGGGCGTGATGTCGACCTTCCCGAAGCCAATCTGCACTGCTCTGGACATAGTGTAAGACATCCTGTAGAACCGTTGACCCGGTGCATTCCCCTGTCAACCATACCACGTGCCCCCAGTGGACCACGAGCTCCCGGCTCCTCAAGCTGGGGGAGTTTATCGAGTTCCGATTTCATGCGCCAGAGAATGCTAGGGGAGGAAAAGTGGAGATATTCCCTTGCTACCTGGAGCAGGCTGAACCTGGTGGCGACTTTACCCCCGGGGGCAGCCTTCAATGGCTCGAACGGCTGCCCTCGGACACGATGACGCTCGAATGGAACCAGGGCGCGTCCACGATGCGGTATCGCCCACCAGAACCGGGGAGCTACCTCGCGCGCTGGCAGGCGGGGGAGGAAACGTTCCACCGGTACTTCTCCGCCATCGAGGACGACTGGATCGTGTTGCGCTTCAGCACATTCTGCGATCCGGAATGTGAGCCGACGTTCCACGGCACGGGGATTGCGATCGACAATCGACTCCCCGTCTCGCAGTTCGAGTCCGATGATCCCCTGTTTGAGAAACTCCTCTCCTATCATCGACTGTTCGGCGACACGATCGTGCCCGGTCTCCCGGATGCCAACGGCTGGCGCATGACCCACGCCCAGCGCGTGAAACTGTACGGGGACCTGTTGGCCAAGGCCCGGGCGGCCATGCCGTTCCCGGACGATCTCCGATCCGCCCGCGTGGAGATGCTCCACGACCTGGATCCGGGGTACACGAAGGCGCTGGCGGAATTGGGGATCGCGGACCATTGCGGACTCATCGAGGCGAATGCAAAACCGTGGCTGGGGATGCCGGAATTTCCCTATTTCTCCTCGGCGCACGACTGTCGAAAAGCAAACCAGGAACCGGGCGGAGCCGTCGTCGCGCATCAGTACGACTTTTGCGGGGGATGGCACTTTCTCGGTCCGGTGAGCTGGCACTACAAGGTGGCGGAAGGCCACTGGGCGGAAGCGGAGCACTGCCTCCAGCACGGGTTGGATGAATCCCGAAACCTGGCCTTGATGAGCGGGCACCCTGCATTCGTCATGCCCCTCTATGACGGGGTGGTCGATCCCATATTCCCGAAGGTGCGCTGGGAATGTGATATGGATCCAGGCGAAGGAAAGCCCGAACCGGGCAAACCGCTGACCATGCCCCAGTTTGTGGAGCGGTACCAGCGCTTCATGGCCTTCGAGGCCCCGAAACAGTACAAGGTCGCATACGCCCTTTCGATCGATGTCGCCGATTACTATCGCCGCCACTTCGAGGGTACACCCCGGACGATCTTCGTCAGTGCCACGGACCACGTGCAGTACGACAAGTGGTGGCAGCCTCACTGGGGCAACGATGGCTTGCTCCTTGCGCGAGAGCGTCTTCCCCGGGGCACCCGAATCTCTACGATCCTGGCCCAACGCCATGGACGGTATTTCAAGGATCCCCTCTCTCGTGAATTCATCCACGTGGAAGATCAACACCGGTCGATGCGATTCGAGCGGGAATGCCCGGACCCCACCTGGTACTTTGATTATACGGAACCGACATTCATCTATGACCAGGAGGGCGAGAATACGGGGAGTTCGATTGCGCACAGCCACACGCCGGACGTGGAAATCCTGAGCTCCGGATGGAACAGGAACGAGGAGGGATGGGCCATGAACCTCCAGATGGTGACCGAGGCGACGTTTCCCGATTACGCGATCGCCCTGTGGGAACTCCCGATCCCGTTCAACGGGGATCCAGCCGGGATCCGGACAAACGCAAAAGACTATTTTATCGCCTGGAACCGGGATGGAGAACAACACCTCGTGCTGGTCTTTGACCTGGAACCGGATCTGGAAATAACCGTACTCGCCTTGTGAGACTTAGATGACCACACAAAAAAATCTTCATCGCCGGGATTCCACCATCTCCGCCGGAGCGGTCGCGCTCGTGAGGCAACTCGTGCTCCTTGCGTTTATGTACACCGGCCTCCCCACCGAAACCCGCGCCGAGTTGCCACGGACGGATCTCTGGACGGAGCGTTCGACGGACGCATGGGGCGGGTTTGGAACGACCGAAGGCCGAATCGAGGTCCGAAGCAACACCGGGCAGCTTGTCGGAAACCTCGCCACCGAAATCGAAATCAAGCCCGGTGACAGCCCGGCCACCGTGGTCCTCAACCTGGGAAAAGCATGGGATGTCCAGGATGCCGACCAGTTGGTCTTTGCCTGGCGGATTATGAAAGGTTCAATCGCATCGTCCCCATCTGTCACGATATGGGCACGAAACGAGATCGGGGAAGGCTATAGCCGGTACCGTGAGCGTTCCATCCGCGGTAAATGGGCGTACGCCCGACTGGACCTGACGGGCCCGGATGAACAGGACGCGCAGTACGGCGCCGCCAGCCGCCGCGGTGTGCAGCGCATCGAATTCACCTTTCCCGCCTCGGACCAGGTGGTTCACGTCCTCGTCGACGATCTCCACTTCGAGACTTCGTTCGCCCTGATTCAGGCCCGGTCCCGCGCGCTGGGTCCTCTCGTGGAGCGCATCCGCCCGGAGCGATACGGGGCCTTCCTCTGCGGGAGTCACCTGGACGGGAAACCCGATGCGCAACGTGAGCTGCAGCGGATGTACGCGCCGGTCGAGCCCCCGCCCGTATCGCCGCATCGGACCTGGGGCAAGCCGCTCTCCGGGGGACCGGTGCGGGTCCTCTTCGTTATCAACCTCGCCTTTCAGCGCGAAGTGGTGGAGCTGGCCCAGAGATTTGACCTGGACTACGACTTTGTCCCACTGGCCCTGGTGCAGCGTTACCAACCCGAGATGATGGCGGACATCCTGCGCAATCGCTACGACGTCATCTACACGTCCGCCCTGAAACCCGACGACCAGATGGCGCCCTTTACGGGCTGGTTGTCACAAGCGGTACATGAAGGTGCGGGGTGGATCGCCGTGAATAGTGGCGGCCGTTGCGGGGAGATCCGCCTGCCGTTTGCCGCCATCGATGCGGAGCGTCCGGTTGTTGACCGCTGGCGGACGGTGGAGGACCACCCCATCCTCGACGGCGTGCCGGTCGACCTGCTCCCGTCCTTTGAAAGCCGCGTCTACGACGAACGGCGCGAACACGGCCTGCCGATTCTTCGGGGCGAGAAGGGCGGCGCGAAGCTGATGGTCTCCCGGGCCGGTCGCGGACGGATCGTCAACCTTGCAGGCGGCTTTGGGAACTCCGCGTTCGGCATCATTCCGCGGCCGCTTTCCAGCGAACATGTGCTGCACCATTTTCCGTATTGGGAGTACGAATATGCCCTGGCCGCAAACGCGATTCTCTGGGCCGCGGATCGCGATCCGCGGGCATCCGTGCGCGTCCGCGGTCCCACGCGGTTTTCGCGGGAATCATCTGCCAGCGAAATCGTGGTGACGGCCGCAGCGGCCGAGCCGGTGGAGGGAACGATTGCCTTCAACCTCTCGGGGCTCGACGGGGAACATGAGCTGGAGGAAACCAGGGACGCTTCGCTCACCCCGGACACGGGGAGCGAGTTCCGCCTGTCCTTGCCCCGGGGAATTGCGTCGGGAACGCACGTGCTCGACACCGTCTTCAAAGACCGTGAAGGACAGGTGCTCGATTGGCACAGCGAGATCATCCACGTCGATGGTGATGTGAAGATCAAAGAGGCCGCGCCGGATCAGGAGCATTATCGCCGAGGCGACACAATGCACATCGCGGTGACGGCAAAAAATAGAGGACCCGCACGGGCGGGAACCCTTCACTACCGCGTCACGGATACCTTTGACCGGGTCGTCTACCAGGATTCATCGCCGGCTGCGGTACCGGAGGGATCGGCCACGTTCGAAAAGACCATCCTCCTGGATCCTGAACGGTTCCTGGCCGAAATCCATTGGCTGAAAGTTTCCTTTGCCGACGACACCGGCACGGCCGCCTACACATTCCGGCGTCTATACACGCCCGTGGCGCCCGAGGAAAAACACCGGAGGTGGTGGGCGGGCGGCACCGCCGGCGGCACGACGCAACATCCCCACATCTATCGACATATGGCCGCGGTGATCCGGGCGATGCATCTCAAGGGGATCATGACCAATGGCAATTACCAGCATCACCAGGCCGAGTTAATTCTCGACAGCGACCTCTGGGTCACGCCGGAAAATATCATCAAAATGGGTCACTGGAACCAACGCTTCCCCGACGGCGTCCGCAAACCGTGCCTCAGCGACCCGGAATTTCTGAGTAAGCAGATTGAACAGCGCGCATTCGAATTCGCCGGGACCTTTCGCAAGTTTGGCCCGCTCGGCTACGCCACCGCAGAGGAGACGAGCCTTTCGGTGTCGCGGCCAGATGGAGCGGTGTGCACGGGACCCCACTGCCGCCGGGAATTTGTCTCATGGCTGCAAGAGATTTATCCCGATCTCGACTCACTCAATGAACAATGGGACACCACTTTCGCGGCGTGGCGGGAGGTGGAGCCGCTCCGCTGGGAGGACGGCGCGGCGGAGCTCGAAAACCCGTCTCGCTGGATCGATTTCCGCATGTTCATGGAGCAGGTCTTGGCAAATATGCAGCGCCGGTTCAACCGGGGCATTCACCAGGGCGACCCCGGCGCCTACGTCGGATTCAACTGCGCTCCCTACGGCGTGAACCCTTTCCATGGATTTAACCGGCCGCTACTGGGACGGCATACGAATTTCTCCATCGAGTACCAGCCCTCCTGGTTGGAGGACCGGGGGGTGTCTTCCTCGATGGAACTGCTGATCGATACCGCGCCGCACATGAAGCTCTCCTTTTGGATCGGCTACAACTATATGGACCTGGATCCTGGCCGGTACTGGTTCAAGACCTGGTGGTTTGCGCTCCGCCAGCAGTACGGGCCGACATACTTCACCCTCAGTAACGATGCATCGACGGTGGCACACTACAGCTATATGAAACTGCATCCCACCCTGGCATTCAATGGGTTCAGCACGCTGGCCAAAGAACTTACGGGCTCGCTGACCTCCGGGATCGGCAAACAGTTGCTGAATTGCGATCGGCAGGTCGATATTGGAATCTACTTTTCCCGAGCATCCATGATGCGCAACTACTTTGAGAGGCACCGGAAGCCCGAAGCCTCGTCGCTCAACGTTTGGGACGTGCGCAAATTGCTGCGCGAGGAGAATTTCGATTACCGGCGCCTGACCGCACACGAGCTCCTGTCCGGGATTGCCTCCCGGTATCCCCTGTTGATCCTGGCCGATACCGTCGCGCTGCGTGCGGAGGAGTGGGACGCGTTCGAGCAGTACGTCGCCAAAGGGGGCAAGATCATGGCGTTTGCCGGCGCCGGCATCGCCGACGGACATGTCAAGGTTCGCCTGGATTCTCTTCGGGCCGCGGACCTCCTGGGCGTTCAATATCAGGGC